>SUWT01000071.1 GCA_015061335.1 Lentimicrobiaceae bacterium
ATTACAACACATGGAAAAATATATGGCAGATGTGGAACATAATGAAACACAAGCATACAATTACGCCACACAAATTATTTTAAATTGTTAGTTGATATTCTGAAGACCTTGTTTGGGAGAAACTCTCGCTTCAATTTGAAGAAGGAATCGAAAAGACAGTTCGCTGGTATTTAGATAACCAAGAATGGATGGATAACATCACATCTGGCGAGTATGAGAAGTATTACGAGGAGATGTACCATTCGAATGGAAAGTTGAAAATTGAAAATTGAAAGACTTTGAACACAGAATAATAAACTTACAACTTTAAACTCTCCACTTTCAATTACTCTAAACTATTAACTTTACACTATAAACATAGGCAAAATATGTTGATTAAGAGAAAACCTCAGATGTAACAGTATAAGACAGCAAGAATAGATATAAGTGTTACGAATGAAAAGGATGAGAAATGTTATAAAGAGAGGTATAGAGGAAGATGATAGAATATAAATATAAATATAAATATAAATATAGATTTTACTATGAAAGCATGTTTTATGGGATTAGGCTACATAGGCCTTCCAACAGCAATAATCGCCGCCAAGCACGGCATACAAGTAACAGGCGTTGACATAAACCCTAAAGTCGTTGAACTTACAAATCAAGGAAAACTTCATATCATTGAGCCTGGTATGGAGGAATATCTACAAGAAGTTGTGAAATCAGGTGCTTTAAAAGCATCTACAACTCCTGAAGTAAGCGAGGCTTATTTCATGGTCGTGCCTACTCCTTTCAAAGGCAATCACGAACCAGATATCTCATACGTCGAGGCAGCAACGAGAGCAGTCCTTCCTCTTCTCAAAAAAGGTGACCTCTATGTCATTGAATCTACTTCTCCTGTCGGCACAACAGAAAAGATGAGAGACCTTATCTTCGCAGAAAGACCAGAACTCGAAGGTAAAATATATATCGCTTATTGCCCAGAACGTGTTCTTCCTGGTAACGTAATTCACGAACTCGTTCATAACGACCGAGTAATTGGCGGTATTGACGAGGCTTCTACTGATAAAGCTATCGAATTCTACAGCCAATTCGTAAAAGGCACTTTGCATCGCACAAACTGTAAAACAGCCGAGATGTGTAAACTTACAGAAAATTCATCTCGTGACGTTCAAATTGCCTTCGCTAATGAATTGTCCTTAATCTGTGACAAGGCAGGTATCAACGTTTGGGAACTTATCAATTTAGCAAACAAGCATCCAAGAGTCAATATACTCCAGCCTGGTTGCGGTGTAGGAGGTCACTGCATCGCTGTTGACCCATATTTCATTACAGCAGCATTCCCTATGGAGTCAAAAATCATTGCCTCGGCTCGTGAGATAAATAACTACAAATCGTTTTGGTGTGCGGAGAAAGTTCAAAACGAAATGCTTAGATTTGAGTTAGAACATCATCGCAAGCCTTGGGTTGCCATGATGGGACTTGCTTTCAAACCTAATATTGATGATTTAAGAGAATCTCCCGCCAAGAGCATAACAACTAAAGTTATGCAAAGTTGCAATAATGCACAGATTATGGTAGTTGAGCCTAATGTTCCAGAACATAACGTATTCAAACTCACCAATTACAAAGAAGCATACGAGAAAGCTGACATTGTCGTATTCTTGGTAAATCACAATGAATTTGCAGAACTTAACTACCGTAAGGATGTTAAAGTTCTTGACTTCTGTGGAACATTCAAAAAATAATATCTCATGAGAAAAGTAATGCTTGTCTTCGGAACTCGTCCAGAGGCTATCAAAATGGCTCCTCTTGTAAAAGAGTTTGAGAAATATCCTGAATCTTTTGAGACTATCGTATGTGTTACCGGACAGCATCGAGAGATGCTTGACCAAGTGCTGCAACTATTCGATATAAAACCTCAGTACGACCTGAATATAATGAAGCAAGGACAGGATCTTTATGATGTGACAGCTCGTGTATTAGTTGGACTACGTGATGTTCTAAAAGAAGCTCAGCCAGACGTTGTTTTAGTTCACGGCGACACTACTACAAGCATGGCAGCTGCACTCGCAGCGTTCTATCAACAGATTAAAGTTGGCCACGTGGAAGCAGGATTGCGCACTCATAACATTTATAGTCCTTGGCCTGAGGAAATGAACCGTCAGATTACAGGACGTATTGCCGAATACAATTTCGCACCTACACAATTAAGCCGTCAGAATTTATTGAAAGAGAATGTGTCTGATGATTCTATAATTGTCACAGGTAATTCTGTTATTGACGCTTTGTATTGGGTCGTTGATAAAATAAAGAATGACGAAGCATTAAATAATGAATTAAAAGAGATATTAAGCAAAGCAGGTTATGATGTCAATCGTTTGGATAATGGCAGAAAACTCGTTCTGATTACAGGTCACAGACGTGAGAACTTTGGTGACGGTTTCATCAATATGTGTACTGCCATTAAGGACCTGACAAAAAAATATCCTGAAGTTGACTTCGTATATCCTATGCACCTAAACCCAAATGTTCGCAAGCCGATACATGAAGTATTTGGAGAAGATTTAAGTAACTTAGGAAATATGTTCTTCATCGAGCCATTGGAATATTTATCGTTCGTTTATCTAATGGAAAAATCAACTATTGTATTGACCGACAGCGGCGGAATCCAGGAAGAAGCTCCAGGTTTAGGCAAGCCAGTTCTCGTTATGCGTGACACAACGGAACGACCAGAAGCATTAGAAGCAGGAACGGTGAAACTTGTAGGAACGAATTATGACAAGATTGTTTCTGAAGTATCTGCCTTGCTTGAAGACGAGAGCTATTATGAAAGAATGAGTAAAGCCGTCAATCCTTACGGCGACGGTTTAGCTTGTGGAAGAATTGTAGAAAAAATTAGATAATGAAGAATGTTGTAAATAGGGGGGGAAAAAAAGAAATGCCTCAATAAGTCTAATAAGAATGATAGCTATGTCATTCATTATAGTTTGTCATATATTTCAAGCTTATGGAAATGAATTGGCATTTTGGTTTAATGTTGGGGTACAATTATTTTTAATCATTAGTGGATATCTATATTACACAAAAGATTATAGTAATGAATCAGTGTTGAGAATATTAAAACAACAATTTATAAAAATATTATTACCTTATTATGTATGGTTAGGGATAGTGATTGTAATATACTTGCTTTTCTCTCCACAATCTTTAACAACTATATCCGTTATATATTCTTTCTTTTGCAGTGGTACACTTTTGGGGCAAGGACATTTATGGTTTATACCGTATATTTTACTTTGTTATTTAATAACACCTTACTTGTATTATATTAAAAGGAAAATACATAACACTAATTTAATAAGTACTTCAATAATCTGGTTGATAATTTTGGGTTGCATTTTTATTATCATGAAATTATATAAATCATATTTCAAGCCTGAAATCATTTCATGCTATATTATTGGGTACGCTATTGCTGATATTTTTAGTAGGTTTAAAAGAAATAACATTAGGAATAAAATTACATTTATCATATGTATGGCAGCAATAGTTTTTAATGCAATTAAAATTTATTATTGTTATTTTTATAAATCAGAATTAGCAGGAGTTTTTGCCTTGATATTTGCATATTTTAAAAGTTACACTCATGTAGTTCTTGGTTTATCAATTTTCTTATTATTCATCCATTTATGCAACAATGTCAAGTACAATAAGATACTTTCTTTTTCAGATAAATATTCATATGAGATTTATTTGGTACATGCGTTATTTATTTTATCACCGCTAAATTTAATATTTATATCAGATTACGTTATTCTAAATATTGTTATGGCTATTGTTAGTACAATAATTTGCGGTATGTTGTTAAAATACATTTCATCATATATTTCATCAGTAAAGTTTATATAAATGATATATGAAAGAGAATACAAATAAAGCAATAGTTTACAATTCATTTATATTATATGCAAGGCTGGTAATTAATACTGTTTGTAGTTTACTTACAACGCGTTTTGCATTTAAAGCTTTAGGTGTTGTTGATTATGGATTATTTTCAATCTTGGGTGGTGTGATTTCATTTATTGCAATAATTAATACAATAATGGCTGGAACTACCCGAAGATTCATTGCAATTGCTATTGGAAAAAATGATATATATGAGGCAAATGAGCAGTTTAATGTAAATCTTATTATTCAAGTACTATCTGCATTATTGGTTCTTATCATTGCATTGCCTATAGGAAGGTGGTACGTATTTAATTGTATTAATTATGAAGGTTCATTAAGTACAGCATATTATGTATTTTTTATCACTGTGTTAGGATCTGTGTTGTCATTTGCAGGCGTTGCTTTTAACGGATTATTAACAGCAAAAGAAAACTTTTTCATATTTAGTTTGGTTGATGTCATTTCTCATATTCTAAAATTGATTGTTGCACTATTGTTAGTTAATCATTTTGAAAATAAATTGATTATTTATGCAATAACGATGTCTGTATTAACAGGTGGTAGTGCTGTTATCTATGCTGTTTATTGTAGGATAAAGTATTTTGAAATAACAAAATTCAAATTTGTCAGAAAATGGGATAAGTACAAAGATGTTTTAAATTTTGCGAAGTGGAATTCCTACGGTGTAATTGCATATGTTGCAAAAGAACAGGGTGCAGGGATTATTGTTAACATGTTTTTTAATACGTTAATGAATGCAGCATTAGGAATCGCAAATACAATAAATGGGTTTATTTCCATGTTTTCTCATAATGCAACAAACCCAATATCACCACAATTAACAAAATCATATAGTGCGAATGATATTAATAGGGCTACATACTTACTAATAGTATCCAATAAGGTGGCATATTTACTGATGTTTGTTGTATCAATCCCTTTTTTGATAGAAACAGAATTTATATTAAAGTTATGGTTAGGTAATATACCTCCATATGCAGTGCTATTCATTAGATTAATGATTATAGAGAGGTTAATAGATTCTTTAAATAATGGAATTGCTGAGATTGTTTTTGCAAACGGAAATATTTCATTTTATCAAATTACCACTAATACGACAAGGCTGTTATCTGTTATAGTAGGTTATTTTGTATTAAAAGCTGGTTATCCTGCTTATTATTTGATGATATGCTATATTATTTGCTCTATATTTATAGTTTTATTTAAGCATATATCGTTAGGAAAAATTAAGGACATAGATAATAGATTGGTATTTAAAAGGTCATTTGTACCATCATTAATAATAACTATTTTGTCTGTACCAATCTTTATTTTTAATTTTAATTTTCACTCATTGGTAAATATTGTTCTTAAAGAAATATATGTTTTAACTATAATCTTGGTTATAGGCTTGTCCAAAGCAGAAAGAAAATATATTATTGATTTCGTAAAGAAAAAAATTAAATTGTGAATATATTTAAATCTATCGTAAAATCTGTATGGAAATTGTATAAAAGATGTACGTTACCTCGACACATAACCATACACAAAAATGTAGCATTCAATCAAAGGACTGAATTAGGGGGATATAATGTAATTAATTCTGGCACATGGATTAATAATGCTAAAATTGGAAGAAATACTTATATAGGGCATGATTGTTGTTTACTAAATGTAGAGATTGGTAGATATTGTAGTTTTGGTAACAATATAAAAGTAGTGCAAGCTACACACCCATCTCATACATTTGTTTCAACAGCGCCTGTTTTTTTTAGTCCTTTAAAACAATCTAACAGAACATTTGCAGACAAAAGTTATTTTGATGAAATTATTAGTGTTAATGGCAGGTCTGTTATTATTGGAAACGATGTTTGGATTGGTGATAATGTTACAATTAAAGGAGGTATCACAATTGGTGATGGTGCCATAATAGCAATGGGTAGTGTTGTTACAAAAGATGTACAACCTTACTCTATTGTTGGAGGTCTCCCTGCAAAAATAATCAGATTTAGATTTGATGAGGAGCAAATTGAGAAATTATTGCAATTTAGATGGTGGGACAAAGATGATTTATGGTTACAAAATAATTATAAAAATTTTCATAATATTGATAGGTTCATAACAATTATAAATAATGGATAAGATAAGAATATGTGATTTGGTTTGTAACTCGGTATGGTACGACCCTCGAGTGATTAAGCAGATTGATGAATATTATAATAATGGATTCGACTTATATGTGATAGGAGTTGAAGATGATAGATATAAAGAAGATGAAATTAACAAATTAAAAGGTTCTGTTAAAATAATAAAACTAAAAGATAGGTTAAGAAAAAGAAAAAATATATTTAATACTATTTTAAAGAAGATTTATTATTTACGATCAATAATATGCTCTATTGTAAAATGTTCCCCCGATATTATTCATGCAAATGATTTAAATGCTCTGTTACCTGCATATATAGCATCTAAAAAATTAAAATGTATTGTTGTATATGATAGTCATGAAATATTCACTGAGAATATTGGTGTTGTATCATCTTGGATTAGGCGAACATATTGGAGAATAGTTGAGCGTGCAATTATTAAAAATGTTGATTTGGTCGTGAGTGTTAGTAATGCTGCAGCAGAATATCTTTCCAACTTATATAATATCCCAAAACCATTAGTTGTAACTAATTGCTCTAAAAAACCTATAATTGATAATACGGTTATTAAATCCGATAAATTCGAAGTTTTAAATCATGGACAGTTCTATGAAGGAAGAGGATACGAAATCATGGTTGAGGCTGCAAAAATAACCGACAATTATGACATAAGTTATGTATTGAGAGGTTTTGGAAGATTAGAGAATAGTTTAAAACAAATGGTTATAGATAATAATCTAAATAATGTAAAATTTGACCCACCTGTAAAAACTACTGAGCTTGTTTCATATGCTAGAAGATCTAGTGTCGGAATAGCAATAACATTACCGATGAACATAAATTTTAGACTAACTATATCCAATAAGATTTTTGAATATTTGGCAGCTGGATTACCTGTGATAATGTCTGATATACCAGAACATAGATATTTAAATGAAAAGTATAATTTTGGTATTGTTTTAAACGAAAATACTGCAGAAGCTTTAAAAGATGCCGTATTGTTGTTATACTACAATAGAGAATTGTATGAAGAATATTCTAAAAATGCAATTAAAGCATCTAATGAGTTAAATTGGGAATCAGAGTTTAAGAAATTAATTGACATAGAGTTGAAATTGTTGTATAATATATAATATGCTATTAAAATATAAATCCATATCAGTAGTAGACTTATTATGTGTATTATTACTGTTTAGAACAACAATAATTGAATATTCAATTAAAATAATTGAACGTATTCCAGTCATTGGTCAATTTTCTACACCGGTAGTTCAACTTATATTATTGGTATTATTTTTGTTTTCTTTTCATCGAATAATCAGGTTATTATCGATGTCTGACTATGCTTTCTATGTAATCAGTGTAATTATTTTACTTGTTCATTGTGTGTTGTTTCTTGATAATGGAGTGTACTTGAATGAAATATTATATAAAATTATATTCCATGTACTACCTTATTTTTTTGTAGGAAGATTATTGAATTATGACAGAATAAATAAAATAGCTATTATATTTGGATACATATCTATAATCATTTTTTTATTTATTCGCTTTGTGCTACATACTAATGACGATTTTAATTATGTAGGAGGTGATATGGGTGGTGCATATCTTATTCTGCCATCAATTATTTTAATAACATTAAATGCTTATGAGACGAAAAAAATCATACATATATCAGTTGCAATATGTGGAATTATTTTTCTATTCATGTTAGGCAATAGAGGAAGTATCCTTTATGAAATTACATTCATTGTTCTAATTCTTTTAAAGAATATAAAAAATACTAATGCCATAAGTAAAATATTTATTGTAATGTTATTAGTATTTTTAATATCGCAATTTGATGTAATTATATCAAGATTTGAACACATAATTGAACAATATGGTTTTAGTACGAGAATAGTTGATTTTCTTTCTGATGATAATATTACAGATGATAGTGGGAGATTGTATCTTTGGAACAATATTTTTGATAGTTTGAAATATAATTTTTGGGGACTAGGCATAACTGGCGATAGAGTGTTATTGAATGGAATGTATGCTCATAATGTTTTTATAGAAATACTTTCATCTTTTGGGTTCTTTATTGGTACAATTATAAATGTATTGTTAATTTATGTTTTAATAAAAGCCTATAGATGTGTGAGAAATACAAATGAGTCAAATTTTTATATTGCCATGATATGTTTTGGACTACTACCACTTTTAACGTCAATGAGCTTTATAGAATATCATTATTTTTTCATATTAGTTGGGTATTCTATAGGTATTATAAAAAGATATTGTGGTATAAGAAATAGAAAATACACTATTCTTATTAACAACTAGTCAATTTATAGTTTCGGCATATTTAAGACGATGTTGGATTATGATTATAGTCTAATATTTGTTCTAAATATGTTATCAGTTTATGACAAATCAATTATTTCATGTTATGGGGAACAGAAAGAGAATTGATAAAAAGAAAGTAACGAATCAATGAAACTAATATTTATAAACACAGCTTATCCACAAGAGTGTTATGAACAGATTAAAACTGACGCAAATGGATTAATACAAGCGCCAGTTAATGTTTTTCAATGGGCAGTTATTGATGGATTAGAACGTAATGGTATTGATTATACATTGGCCTGTACCCCTGCATTGCCCGCATATCCTCGGTATAAACGTTTATATACTCCACAAGGTGAAATGTCTGTAGATGGAAAAATCAGGGGACATTACCTTAGTTATTGTGATTTACCGGCTGTTAAGCAATTGTCTGAACGAAGAGTATTGAGAAGTTATTTGGCGAATTGGTGTAAGGAAAACGAAAATGAAGATAAGTTGATAGCATTGGTATATACTCAGAATGTGGCACAAATGGGAGCCGCAATTGATTTGAAGAATAAGTATCCAAATTTGATTGTTGCTCCAATTGTGACAGATTTGATTAATAATGCAATGGATTTTGCTTCCAATCGTGGTTTTTTAAAGCGTGTCCAAGTTAAATTGGAAGAAAAAGGTGAGCGAAAGTTGTTTCCAAAAGTAGATAAATTCATATTGTTAACTGCTCATATGGCAGAATGTATTCCTGAAGCAGATGGTAAGTATATAGTAGTGGAAGGTATAGCGCCGAGAGGTAGTTTGATTCCAAAAGAAATAATAAGAAAGGATAATGAGTTACGTACGATTCTTTACACTGGGGTTTTAGAAGAATATGCGGGTATTAATCAATTGATTGATGCATTTCACTCAACATCTGATACATCTTTTAGGTTGGTTATTTGCGGTTCTGGAATTAGTGCAAAGTATATTAAGGAAATAGCAGAATCTGATAGTCGTATTATTTATAAGGGCAAGGTGGATCGTGCTGAAGCGGTGCAATTGCAAAGCAAATCAACGTTGCTTATAAATCCTCGTATTCCGAATGGCGGTATTACTAAATATTCTTTTCCTTCTAAAACTATGGAGTACATGACAAGCATGACACCTATGATTGGTTATCATTTAGAAGGGATACCAAAAGAATATTATGAACATATGTACACTCCAAAAGATTTATCGGTAGAAGCGTTGGCAGAATGTATAAACAAAACATTATCGTTACCGTTTGAAACCTTACAAAACAAAGCAATAACAGCAGCTGAATTTATTGCTAAAAATAAAACAAGCAAAGCTCAAGTAAAACGCATACTAGATTTCTTAAAAGAGTAAATACTTATTCAAATTATTAAAATTATATATAATCATTGCAGAAAGGGAAAACTTCGCTCCCTTGTGGCTGTTTTTAGGAAGAAAAAGGAGAAGAATATATGCCGAAACTTTTACAGATAAATGCCACAGCCAACTGGGGCTCTACAGGTAAGATTGCAGAGCAAATAGGTCAAAGAGCTATGGAGCATGGTTGGGAAAGTTATATTGCATATGGCAGAAAATATAATCCTTCAAAATCAAAATTAATAAAAGTTGGTGGTAAATTGAATCCTTATATCCATTTTGTTAAGCAATTCATATTTGATACAGAAGGTTTAAATTCAATCCATGCCACAAAAAAACTTATCAATAGAATTAAATCTATAAACCCAGATATTATACATCTTCATAATATACATGATCATTGGTTGAGTTATAAAATACTTTTCGAATATCTAAATACAATAAACACTCCAGTTGTCTGGACGTTTCATGATTGTTGGGCATTTACTGGTCATTGTATGCATTTTATACATTCAAATTGCAATAAATGGAAAACTCAGTGTAGGGAATGTCCTCAAAATAAAAGAATTATTGATGGTTCTGATCATAACTATATCTTAAAAAAAACTTTGTTTGGAAATAATAAGAATTTAACTATTGTTCCTGTTAGTCATTGGTTAGAAGACGAAGTGAAGCAATCTTTTTTAAAGAATAAAAGAATTAATACTATTCTGAATGGTGTTGATATAGATGTCTTTCATCCACTGGAAAAAGATTCTGTTAAAGTAAAATATGGAATTGAAAATAAGTTTTTACTAATAGGATTGGCTACAGCATGGACAAGTTCGAAAGGTTTGAAAGATTATGTAGAACTTTCAAAATATTTACCAAATGACATAAAGATTATGTTAGTAGGTTTAAGTCCAACGCAAACTTCATACTTACCCAAGAGTATAATATGTGTTGAGCGCACATCAAATATTGGCGAATTAGTAGAGCTTTATAGTGCGGCAGATGTTGTTTTGAATTTATCATACGCAGAAACTTTTGGACTGACTACTGCGGAGGGTTTTGCTTGTGGAACACCTGGAATAGTGTATAATAAAACTGCAAGTCCTGAACTAATAAGTGAAGGAGTTGGGTATGTAGTTGAAGCTGGTAATATTGAACAATTATTATCTGCAATAACAATAATAAAAAATAAAGGGAAAGAATATTATTCAAAGAATTGCCGACAAAGAGCAGAACAATTTTTCAATAAGAATAAATGCTTTGATAAATATATTGAGTTATATAATGAATTAATAAACATATAGATTTATGTCCGTCTTCAACAATAAAACCCTTTTAATCACTGGCGGTACTGGTTCTTTCGGTAACGCAGTGTTGCGTCGCTTTTTAGATAGCGATATTAAAGAAATTAGAATTTTCTCTCGCGATGAGAAGAAACAAGATGATATGCGTCATCATCTTCAGGCTCAATATCCAGAGCAGGCTAATAAGGTTAAGTTTTACATAGGTAATGTTCGCAATCGTGAGTCTGTTGACGTGGCA
>SUWT01000072.1 GCA_015061335.1 Lentimicrobiaceae bacterium
ACCTTTTTTTGCTATAGCAATACTATTTAATATCTCCATTTGAGAAGATCTATTTTCAATTCCTTTTGAGAATATATATCTCTGCTGTCCATCTCTATCATTATTAATTTTTTTTAATAATAATGAATTATCATTAATATAAATTCCGCCAACAACATCATTCGGCAAACGCAAATCAGTTGTATTTGCGATTGTTGCCTTTGCCTCAATTGATTTTGTAACATTCCAATCAATTATCCCACCTTTTAGATTTAAGAAATAAGCATGAATCCCATCTGGTTGCTGTTTTATACTAATGGAGCCAACAAATGGAGGAAAAAGCACCTCTCCAGGACCATTGCCAACATGAACATAACTACCTAAATAGTTGAAATTTGGTAATTGGTAAACAGATATTGTACGACCATTATTTTGTCCCGATATCAAACATAAATCTTCATATATTGTAAAATCAGTTTTACCAATAATATTCAAATCTACATTAATAGGATTTGATAATTTTATTGCATCTTTTGCTTTCTCTATATACTCAACATTATCAAAAGAAAAAGAGTAATTCTCTTTTTCTTTACATGCTGATATTATAAAGCAAAATAATATAAGCATGATTCGAAAATAAAAAAGGGTAAGGCGACACTTGCAGCCAACTAAAATTTGAAATATAAAAAAGAGAATAATTTTGTTAATCATAGTAAATAGTAAAAAGAATGTACGATTTAATAAAGGTACAAAAAATAGAGTACAGAGATATAAATTGCTTTTTAAAAATCTTTGATATATTCTATATCGTCATAAATATCTAAGTTATAACAATATACAAGTATAAAAGGGCCCGTGGCAATTAAAAAGCAAAAAAACAAGCATTTGATTACCAATACTTTAAGATAAGAACTGTATTAAAGATAAATTCTAATATCAATAATTACTTAATTATCCATTCCTCTATATTGCGGGTCTTACCACAGAAATTAACACCAACTTTTATAATCTTTCTGGAATCCATCATAAAAGGGAGAGAATACTCCTTAGACTCTATCTGAGCCATTGCCTCCTATCCAAAAAGAAAACTGCCAATTACCTGTCTTTTGGTGTAAGTTTTATCAACATAGGATTATTTTCATCTGAATAATCTTTAGAAACTTTCTCTGCTTCATTTGGTAATATTGTACAATATATTTCATCATCTACAGCAAATTCTGGCCAACAATGTACCTCTACACCATTAACTGTAATTTTAAATCCACACGGATCTGACTCATTCTTAAAAATAGTTCTGGATATCAAAAGCCCCTTATTGATATTCCATACATCCATATACATCTTTCTATTATAGAAGTATCTGTAGAATAAGAAGTTATCAACAATCAAATTTCTTTGAGGAATTATATAATCATCAGCATTTTTATTATACAAACCAGCGGACGCATAATATTCCAATGGTAAAGCATATTTTCCTAGATCTATAGTTAAATATGGGATATCAACATCAGAAGTCACTTTGTAAAATACATCAGAATAATATTCTTGAAAAAAACATTCCCCATTATAATCACTTGTAGAATTAACTGTTACTTTTCATTTTTCAAAAGTTAGTATCATTAAAATGGGATTATCATCTTCCGTAATATTATCAGCCATCTTTCTTAAATCTTCAGATAGTCTATCATAATATTTATTAAGTACTTCATGTGTCCAATATACAACTAATACATTTGGATTTAAAGACACATTTATGCTTGAAAAAGCTATTTCATTCTGTAAAAGTTTCTCATGAATATATGCACCAGATATATTACTACATGGGAGTCTATATAGTTTACTTTCCTCTTTCAAGAATATATAATGCGAATAATCCCTAATCTGAGCAGTCACTGTATTATTTCTAGCAAACAAAACATAATCCTCAGTTTCAATAACAGGAAGAATTGCATCATATCCTTTTTCCATTGAACACTTGTTTACACATCTTGGTATAATCTTTAAATCTTCTCTTATCAGATATACAGTATCAGTTCTTAATGTTTGTAAATAAATACCATTTGGTGAATAAATAAAATCCGGATATAATGACTGCATACAATTTATATCAAATAAGCGTTGATAAGTAGGATTTTCTATATCAAAATAATCATAAGTTTCAGAATCTATAGCTACAAGAGATTTTCCGTGATCTACATAGCGTGTATTAGTTTTATATTGCGACTGATTTTCATGTAATAGTATTTTATCTCCATATACGGCCGAAATAAAGAATCTTCTATTGGTAATCTTATCGTGTTTTATACAATTTCCATTAAAGTCAAATGTTGAAAGGCTCATTCCATCAATACTAAAAACGTAAATCTTTTCAGATTCTTTTTGTACCATCATTCGATACATTCCATATATTTCACCAGGACCTCTACCATATCCTGCTATGGTTCTAATATAATTTCCATTTTTGTCAAACATTAAAATCCTACTACTCTCTGGACTACTAAGACTCATATCACCTATAAGAATACAATCTTCACCAATATATGTATTCAATGGCATATATGGATTTAGTATTAATGCTTTATCCGGATCTTTTAACTGAACAAATTCTATGTTTGCTATTTCAGACAACTTTAAATTATAAAAAGGATAATCAAAATCATCTACATATTCTATAAGGTCATTACTAGAATCATTATTATTTCTGCAAGAAATGAACGATAACAATAAGACTAAAGATAAAGCAACTATTCTATACATAATTTTATTCCACACTAATACAAATTTTTACCATCATTCTACTAATCAAAATACTATATAATGCATAAACGGCCTAAGTTTATAAAGTTCTAATATTGGCATTCTTTTTTCTAAATTCACATAATATCAACATTTATAGGGAAGGGGACACAAATAAAGAATTTTCAAATCAAAACGCCAAATTATATCTCTACCCCAATAAATCATTTTATTCCACTAAGTATCAAATAGTTACCCTCTCCCCTATAAAAAATCAACAAAAGATAAGATTTATCTTCAAATCACTTTTAAACTACTATATTTCAAGCATATACATAAATTAAAGTCATGTAAACAAAAAGTTATATATTAGCAGCATTATTTAGTAATCGTTAACCTATGATATGGCATAATAAACTAATAACCGCTACTACCGTAATCAAGGTAATAGCGGTTTATTTGCTCTAAAGAACATTTACCTAACTATGAGAAAAAAATTAAGATAGTTCCTGTAATTTATTTAATAAAAAGGTATCTATATTTATTGACTGAACATTCAATTTTTTTCTAATAATGGAGCTCCTTTTATAAAAATATTTAATATTTAAGAATGTTGAAATTTCACTACCATTTAACCCTACACAATATAAACAACAACAACCTATTTCCCACTCAGAAAGTCCGCTCTTCAATAAATAAGCTATAAATTTTGGATGCGTAACTTCAAACGACATTTTCGTTGAATAAATAAATTTTTCACTATCATTCAAATAATTTTTTAGCTGCAATAATGATTTCTCCATATTAACACCTGAGATACCAGACACAATAAAACTATTTAATATTTCCATTCTCTCCTCTATTACAGCACGTGTATCTTTAGTCAATTTTGAACTTGATAGTAAAGATCTTAACTTATTTTTTTCAATTATAGCTTTCTCATATTCATTTTTTAACTTTAATTCTTGTTCTTTTAATTCCTTTAGCTTGAGATTTCTTTGATTAAGTATATTTTTAATAAAAAAGGATACAAGAATAAATAAGATAATAATTATTATCACAACCAAGCCTAAAACTATAATAACATACTTCTGCTTTAGTCTTTCGTTTTCGAAATGATATTTTTCTTCTAAAAATTTTGTATCACTCTTAAATAACTTGAGATTTTCCTTACTTAAATTGTTTTGATAATGTTTTAAATATTTATATGCTTTCTCATAATCTTCTATCGAATTATATACTTCAGAAGCATAGTAATAATAGATATCTTCATAAATCTTATTATATTTATTATACTCTTCCAAAGCTTTAACAGCCTCAATATTTTCTCCTAATTCATTATATGCGCGGGCAAGAACTACCCAATTAATCATTTTTTCATTTTCTTTAAAAGCATATCTATATTCAAATAAATTTTTAGTCAACATTGAATCTTTTATTGCAATGCCATAGTTAATCTTATTGACAAAATAAACGTTCTTTTGAGATAAGCTCATTTTATCTTCAAAAATCTTTATACGGTTGAAATTTTTTTCTAATGAATCAAAATTATTTGCAGCTAATAAAATTGAAGAAAGACTATTTAGCGCTGTAATATACCTAATAGTATCTTTTGCTTGCAAATAGAAATATGAAGACAATTCTGCTGGTGTTATAGCTTTATCAAGGTCATATATAGATTTATAGATATTCATTTTTGCATTATACAACCTACCTATAGCTAAATTATCACATGAATTATCTACATATTTTTCTGCTTTTATATAATTATTCATAGCCTCTTCATAATTGCCTGCATATGCATTAATTTTTCCATGATAATAATAAGCCTTAAGTATTTCATCAGGGGTGCCATACTTTACATAATATGCCAAAGCAATTGATGTAAGAGAATCACTTGTTACATCAATATAATTCTTGTCCAATGCCATTGATTTCAGTAAAGCATATCGGGCCTTTTCTTCGTTAGTTGGGAGACTATCCAGTTTAAGGGTATTTAGGATACTGAGTGAACTATCCGGATTCATCTCCATCAATTCAGCTGCTTTGTCCAGAATTATATCTGTTTGCAATTTTTGCTTTGTACAACTGGAAAATAATATTATTAAATACAATGCTATTATATACCTTACCATATAAAAAGTTACTTGATGACTTTAAAGGTAATAATAATAAGACACAATAATATAGAAACAGAAAGTCTCAGACCCAACAAATCTATACCGGTCCAATTGCTTATATATCAATTACTAACATAGTAAAGAATACACATCCTTATTATGGCAATAATCTTATATATATCTGTATTTCTGCTGTTTAAGAAAATATAAATAGTAGAGATTAACTCATATTATAGATGTTATTATAACTCCAATGTAAACTATATCTTTCTTCAATCCGCTATCTGACTTTATCTAGCAGATTATCTCTTTCGTAAACTTTTTGACATTTGCCTTGTAAAATGTAATAAATATATTACATTTGCAGTGTGAGAACTATGATAAGAAGTGCGGAATTTGATGAGTTTTACAACTCACTGCCGGCAAATGTGCAGAACAAGGTCAAATATGCTATGAACATATTAGCAGATGTAAGGGTAGTAAATACCAAGTTGGTAAAGAAACTTGTAGATACAGATTTCTATGAGTTGCGCATTTCGGTAGGCAATGAGTATAGGGTTATTCTTTTTACTATTGACCACGATAATTTCATTGAGGCCGAGCAGATACTTCTTTTGAATGGTTTTATGAAAAAGTCCACAAAGGACTATAAAAAAGAGATACAAAAAGCAGAACAAATTTTAAATAGTTTACAGTAATGAGACCAAGGATTGACATTAATAAAATCAAACATCTCCCTACTACTGAGGATATGTTTGTTGATGAGTACGGAGCAAAAGGTACTGCTTTGCGTGATGAGTTCGATGCGAAGTCTCGTGCCTGGTACTATGCTGAGGTGTTGAAAAACGCACGCAAATCAGCCGGAATTACTCAACAGCAGCTTGCCGATAAGATTGGTAAGAAGCGTGAGTATGTGGCAATGCTTGAAAAAGGCGAAACAGATATGCAACTATCCACATTCATTATGATTTCTGAGGCTGTCGGCTTGAAATTCGCCTTGACATACTGATCATCTTACCGCATATTGCGTATGGATTTCCTTGCTCTATGGATGTTGCGTCCCTTTGAGGTGATTAACTTCTTTTTTTGCTGTGTTCTCCAGAAGTAATTTCAGTTCATCCTGTACTTTGCCAGAGCACACTCTTTATCCTCGCTTTTTATCAAAGCATAGAGAGTATTAGTGTCATCATCAACGTATATTTTCTCTATTCTTACACCCATATTTATTTTTTGAAGAGGTTTCCCTTTCCAATCAAATTGTACCAGATTTTGGCCTACATCATAAAAAGAACTGCCGCCTATAACATAATTAACTCCATCAAAAACAGCATACACATATTTGTCTGTAGCGGACAGATCTAAAAATCCCAAGACATAATTTACTTCTTCAGAGGTTTCATTAAGTTCAGGATCAATAAAATGAGATACGGATAGCGGTGTTATGACATTATCGGAGACAGAAAATGTCTCTAAGATTGCACCTCTTGAGATTCCTATTGCAAATTTTTCTTTATCGGGAGAATATGATAATGAGTAGTTTCCTGGATTATAGAAGTTCCAGCGCAGAAAAGTATTTTCCTCATAGGGATGGGGATACTCTGTATATTTACTTAGTATGTCACCTTGTGCATTTCCTATGCTGAATCTGCATAAATTTGCAGTATCTTTTTTCATAGGGCTGTAATTGTACATATACAAAGTGTTATTCTCCGTAATTGAAAAGCAATTTTCTACAAAATTGTTAAGATTGCTGAACTCTTCATAGATAGCATCAGGTTCATTGTTAACAATACCTTCAATGGAACAATTAATTTTTACCCCTTTGCTGATGTTGGGTATAATGAGGGTTCCCGTGGTAGAGTCAAATTCTACAAACTTGGGATTCGCAGCCAACTCATTAGTTCCTCTCCCTTTGTGAATGGCACTGTTAAGCAGTTCTCCGTTGTTTTTGTTGTATATGTGCAAATAACAATCCTCATTGTACCCCACAACAATAGCATATGACTCATATATAAATAAATCTACTACATAGCCAAAATACAGATCATCAGAAATTACCTCAAATTCCCCTATGCCGGTATTTGTAAACTTTGGCATTTTAAATAGTGAAACATCTCTACTACAAGAGTGAGTAAATAGAACTGCAATATATACAACGGTGTATATTAGAGATTTAAATTTACGTGTGTTCAACATGATGTACAAGTTTTTCCCAGCATCCCATTAGATATGGGTATTATTTTTTGTTCAGTGAGTGACTATAAACTTAAGAAGAACAGGATTTCTTTTGCTTTTATGTCTGTTGCATTTAGTGGAATATTCCAATTGCCAGCCTGCACATATTGTTTGTGTATAACTTTTAATCCGGTGCCTTCAGCTAATTGGACAAACTCTTCCATACGGTACCTTTTATCTACTACTACATATTCTGCAGAAAGCATACCATCGGATTCAAACTGCTCTTTTCTGTAAACAAGGTTATCATCGGTGTTTATCAGAAAATAATCAGGTCTGAAGACATTTCCACTTACTGCCATAGTATTTGATGGCGCAAGTTTGAGCAGCTCCTTAGGATTATTATTTAAACTGACTTTGTGGATTGCTATGCTGTCTGTCAATTCCATATTCATTACGGAAACAACTGCAACTCCCCCATCATTAAGATGGCGTTTGATGACTTTCAATATTCGCTCATTATCCTTATCATCCTTGAACGAACCTATTACATCGTATAAGCACAAGATCAGATCATATTTGGCTCCAAGTTTCAATTGCCGGATATCACTGCATATGAAACTCGCTTTAATATTATTCTGGACAATATAATCCTGTGCTTTCCGGATATTTGATTCTGAGAAATCAAGTCCTACAATGTTTTCGTATCCACGTTTTGCCAGTTCAATTGAGTGTCGTCCTTGTCCACATCCCAAATCCAATATGTGCCCTTCTTTTTTTATAGGGACTTTGCTTAAGATATAATCAATTTCGTTTTGAGTCCCTTTTGTCCAGCCTTGAGCCTGCATATCCATTCTGGAATATGCTTCTTTCAATTGCTGTTCAGAAAAATCCAGGAACTTCTTCAGTTTGGTTTCTGTAAAAGTCATTTCCTGACTCGCAAAAGTAAAGGCAAGCCATTCATTGCCAGATTGTATGTCCCCCAATTTTTTAGCATACACACCTAAACCACTTTCGTTATTTGAAGGTTCAAATTCAGGATAGAAGTTTGTAAAAATCTGACTTGATTGTGGAGATAGACGGATATTTTCCTTTTCTGCAAATGGAATATCTTCTACCAATTGTTCCAAGACCTTAATGTTTCTTGAAATGTCTTCAATGTTTATTTCTCGCCATGTGGCTGATTCCAGTGTCTTTAATGTAATTGCATTGGCAGTCGCAAGCCCCCAAGCATAATAATCAGAAAATCCCCAGGCTGAATGAAGTAATTTGGAACCAATTTTTCTGTTTCTATACTTGTTATGAACTACCAATTGTGTCACCCAAGTACATATCCCTTTACCTGGAATCTCCTTTCTTAAAAAGAATGCTTGCCCTAACAGTGTATGTTTGTCAAAACAAAGGGAAACGAACATATCATCCCTTTCTTTATAGAAACGCTTATATAAGGATGAGCTCATTTTAATCTGTTGGCCTTTTACCTTTCCTCCCATACCGCTGTATTTACCATAATGTGTGGAAAACAAATCTGCGCATTGCTCAAATTCGTTATCTGTCAACATATTACAGGCCTTTGTTATAAAATGATACTCCATACAGAAAATTTTTACAAATATAAGGATTGCAATTCTACTTCCCAAACCTCATTACCATAAGTATAGGGTTGTCATAAGGTGTTATATTGGATGCAATGTCTTTCAGTTCCGGTGGTAGTGTATTATAATTATCTATCAAATAAAATGGTTCTATGACACAAATTAGAATATCAGCATTAAGAGTCTTGAACTGGTTGGTAAGGAATATCTCATCCTTCAGCAAATGATCTTCATAGACAATGATGTCTTTATGTTTGTTAAAATCATAATCTATGTATCCCAAGTCTGACAATTGGTATATCTTTTTCTCCCCTTTTATGTAGATATAGTTTCCATATTTGAATCTGTGTGTTGTCTGGGAATCAAAATCCATATCATTGCAGAAGAGTATGTACTCATCTGTTTCAACCAATGGGTAAACCAGGTTCTGTATGTCAGGTCTGTTTTTGTGTTTTGAACTCTGTATACTTCTGAATTTTGGGGAAATTTCATATTTCTTGTCAAGAAAGTATACGGTTTCGGTTCTGCTGTCTGTTATATATATTCCATTTTTGGATGCGTACAAGGCATATGGAGCGTGTTTGTTACCACTGTAGTCCAACACTATATGTTCGTGAGGCAATTGTTCTATATCTACATAATTCCTGCTGTCTATATCATATACATTAATGCTTGCCCCTCCTGTCCCATGTGTTTTACCATTTACCGCATATTTGGTATAAATGTTTTGAAATGTAATTTTCCTGCCATCAAATACTGAGTTGAAGTATGGGTTTTTCAATGTATCTGTTGATATGTGGTTGCCATAAATGTCATAATGTTCCAGGATATTGCCAAAATATGATTTCTGATGTATTATAACCTCTTTATTGGTGTTGTCATATAACATTCTTTTCGATGATTCCCAGTCATTGGAATTCTTTGAGCCTTTTTTAAAACTACGTGCAAAATATCCATCCTTATCAAATAAATATATGATGTTGTCATTCTTAGGCTCTATATCTTTATTGGGAAGACAATCTCCTATGATAATCCAATCGTTGTCTATGTATATATTCTCAGACAAGTCATAAACATTTGTGAGAAAGTTGATGCTGTCTTCCCCTTTTAATGGCACGTAGGAAATATCGGCAAGATCTGATAATTTCAATTCCAAAACAGGATATTGCTTTCTGTAATCAAAGATAATTACATCATCGTTAACGTCATATCTGCTATATGTGCAAGCAGAAAGCAATAATATTATAACTATATATAGAAACTGCAGATACTTCATGTGTTTTTCCTTAATTGAGACCATTCAATGTGTATTTTATTAACCTGTTGTTTATCATATCAGTTGCATATACAGTTGATGGGGTTGGAGATAAAGCAAGAAACAGTGTGTTACAATCACATTGGTAACTTTTAACAAAGTTAAAATCATAATCAAGTACCAATATGTAGCTGTCGTTTTCCGGTATTGCATTGGGACGTATTCCTTCTGAAATTGACTTTTTGGCCCTATCTTTAAAATCTTGTCGGGATTCTGGATTTGCCACAATGTAAATATATTCATTGCCAATAAAAATATTGGGGTTAAGTTCCATATAATTACCCTTTTTTATGGGTAACTTATTCTTTATTTCATATAATGGTTCAACCAGAAATATATGCTTCTGCAATGTGAGGTTGTTGTTTTCAATAGTGTATTTGCTTATGCTGTTGTAATCTCCACGGACAAACAGGTATTTCCGGCAAGGCGATATTTTTATGTCAACGTTATATCTGAACCTACTATAATCAATTTTTTTGTTATCCAGCAGCCGATAGGCTTCTGAGTCAAAAATATTATTATGATTATCCACTAATATAAGATTGTTTTCATTATTGAAACTATATGATAAAATGGCAAATAAAGAATCTGAAACTGTTTCAAGTTCAAGAAATGCTGAGGGTGTGTCTGATTCCAATTTAAATAATTCTTCAACTTTAAGAGAGTCTTGTGCAATTTCAACTTTCTTTACCCTATCTGTCCTTTGGTCCAATAGAAATAAAGAATTCTTATAAAGGGACATCTCTGGAGATTTTATCAATATCTCTCCTGGGCCTCTGCCAAAAAGACACGTAGAGGTCTTTATTTCCCCTGTCTTCAAATCTGCCAGATGTATCTGTTTCTTGTTTTCTAAGGACATATTTCCCAAAAAGCCGTATTCAGAATAGTAGCATACAAATTGATTTTCAGCAATATATTGTGTGGGTAATGGTTCTCCTTCCAATTTTATTGCATTCTGAAAATATAAACTGGGAGAATTGTATACAATAGAACTGTTTTCTTTCTCACTGCAATTTACAAGTAGAACAATACTACATATTGCGCATATGTATTGAGTAAGAATATGTCTCATAAATGTGTTCATAACTGTAAAACACATATGGAGAATGGTTATATAAAATTATGGCGGGCCATTATGGCAGACGGTGACTGGCTGTGCGCAGTCTCAATCACCTCCTGCAGGCTCATTATAAAATTGTGGTGGGGCTGCCCTTTTACCGTTGTGGCAACTGCCATCAAAATGAAAATTAAAAATGATATTCTCCTGTTTCCCATATTCCAAATTTACCAAAAACAATCATCCAAAATA
>SUWT01000073.1 GCA_015061335.1 Lentimicrobiaceae bacterium
TTTAGACTTTTTATATTTTTGTGAAAAATAAAATCCTCATGTCTAATCTCGATGAAATAAAGAAAACGATAGAGCCGGAGTTAAAGAAATTCAACATCTTTCTTGAAGAGAGTCTGAAGTCTTCGACGCCTTTGCTTAATAAGATTCTGAAATATGTCTTGAAGCAGAAGGGCAAACAGATAAGACCTCTCTTCGTGTTGCTGTCGGCGAAATGTCATGGCGAGATTAACGAGAATACTTATCGTGCAGCTGCTTTCATTGAACTGCTGCATACCGCTACCTTAATTCATGATGACGTGGTGGATGATTCCGACAAACGTCGCGGATTGTTTTCTCTCAATGCTTTATGGAAAAATAAGATTGCTGTCCTTGTTGGTGATTATCTTCTTTCAAAAGGAATGTTGCTTGCTTTGGAAAACAAAGATTACCAGATGCTCGACACTATCTCCGAGACCGTCAAGGCGATGAGCGAAGGTGAGATCTATCAGATGGAAAAAGCTCGTCGCATGGATATTACGGAAGAAGATTATTACGATATTATCAGGAGAAAGACGGCTTCCCTGATTTCTTCCTGCTGCGTGGTCGGCGCGCTTTCCGTCAATGCTACAGAGAGCCAGGTTGAGAAGATGAGGAAATTCGGAACTTCAGCTGGAATAGCTTTCCAGATAAAAGACGACATCTTCGATTATCAGATAAATAACAAAACAGGAAAACCTGCAGGTAACGACATTCAAGAACATAAGATGACGCTTCCTCTCATTCATCTGTTAAAAATTATTGATAAATCAGAAAGAAGAAATATCATCAGAAAAATAAAATATCATAGTGATGATGTAGAGGCAAGGATGTCTATAATTAATAAGGTGCATGAAAATAATTGCCTCGTTTATGCCGAACAGAAAATGAATGATTTCGTAGATGAGGCTTTGTCGCAACTTGATGAGATTAATAATAACGAGGCACTGACTTCATTGAAGAATTTAGTTGAATTTTGTATTAACCGAGAAAAATAAATATTATGAAGAAATTATTACTTTTATTGTCACTGATTTTTACATTTGCTGCTTCAGCTTTTTCACAAGAATTTTTTGGTGGATTGATACTTGGAGGTGTTACCTCGCAGGTGGGTGGTGATGACCGTGGAGGTTATCATAAAATTGGAATTGTTGGAGGAGCCTTTGCGGGCTTGAATCTCTCCGATGATTTTGATTTTCAGATAGAACTGAAGTATATTCAAAAAGGTTCTCTTTCTAATGATGTTGAAAATCGCCCGGGAACAGATCCTTTTCTTATCAAATTAGATTACATCGATCTTCCAATTGTCTTTTCTTATAATCTTAACAAAATAAATATCAATAATGTAAGCCTAAAATGGCTTGAACTTGAATTTGGTTTAAGTTTCGATTTCCTGATAAGTTCTCGTCAGGAAATACAGGGCGTCGTCGTGCCTGCTAGTGATCCATGGAATAAGGTTGTTCTTAATACCGTATTGGGACTGCGTTTTAATATCAATGAGGATTTCCAAATCGGATTGCGTGCAGTTGATGCTATGACTTCAATATGCAAAAGCTCAAAAGACCCTTATTATAACGGTAATGTAAAATACACAAGACGTTTGTTCGGTAACTACGGAATGTTCAACGATGTTTTACAATTGGCTGTCTTCTGGAAAATATGATGTATATAAATGTTTAAACAATAGTTGTCGTTAATTGTCTGTATTTTGTTTATAAAATAATAAAATATGAAACACACTAAGATAGTAGCTTCTGTAAGTGACCTGCGTTGTGAGGTTGATTTCATTAGAGAATTATATAAAGCAGGTGTTAATGTTGTGAGAATCAATACCGCTCATGCAACACCAGATGGTATAAGGAAGGTTATTAATAATGTTAGAGAGGTATCTCCTTATCTTGCAATACTTATTGATACAAAAGGTCCTGAAATCAGGACGACGGCTGTTGAAGAACACATCTATTTTAAAACAGGTGATAGACTGATGATATGCGGCAACCCTTCTGCTATCACAACGCCTGAATGTGTCAATGTCACTTACAGTGATTTTGTTAAAGATGTCAATGTTGGTGATGATGTGCTTTTTAATGATGGAGAATTATCAATGAAAATATTTGATAAGACCGATAAAGTTCTTTATGCTGAGGTTCAAAATGATGGGCGTTTAGGTTCGAGAAAAAGCGTTAATGTTCCTGGTATTCACATTGATCTGCCTGCACTTACTGAGAAAGATATTGCAAACATCAAGTTCGCTATTGAAGAAGGTATCGACTTTATCGCGCATTCATTTGTGAGAAACAAAGAAGATGTTCGGGCTGTTCAAAATATTCTTGATGAGTATCATAGTGATATTAAGATTATATCCAAGATTGAAAATCAAGAGGGTGTCGATAATATCGATGAAATTATTGAGGCTTCGTATGGTATCATGATTGCTCGTGGTGATCTTGGAATAGAAGTGCCGATAGAACATATTCCTGGTATTCAGCGTAAGATAATTCGTAAGTGTGTCCTTGCTAAGAAACCTGTCATTGTTGCAACGCAAATGCTTCATACCATGATAAATAATCCCAGACCTACACGTGCTGAAGTGACTGATATAGCCAATGCGATTTTTTATCGTACCGATGCTTTGATGCTCAGCGGTGAGACCGCTTCTGGAAAATATCCAATAGAGGCTGTGAAGACAATGGTGTCTATAGCTGAGCAGGCGGAGAAAGATAAACTGCATGAGAATGATATTGATATTCCCTTATGTGATTTCGATGATGTTACGGGCTTCCTTTCCAGAAATGCTATAGAATCGACTCGGCATTTGGAAGTGAAATGTATCATTACAGATACCGTTACTGGTAAGACAGCACGTAATCTGTCAGCATACCGTGCTTCAAATCCTATTTTCTCTCTGTGCTGTAACCATAAGATACACAGGGCCCTGTCGCTTAGTTATGGAGTGATTCCCGTGATTCAGCAAGAAGGATTGACATCGCATGAACAATATATGGAGGCATTAGATACGCTCCTTCAGGACGGATATATCAGCATGGATGACAAAGTCGCATACCTTAGTGGCAGCCTAGGTCATGGCGGCGGTAATACATTCCTTGAGATAAATAAGGTAAGAGATATTATTGAAAAGATGTCCTAGATCGTCAGAAAAGTTCCAACTCTCCGTTTAAGGCACCTTTGGTTCTTCCCAGGTGCTTGTAAGCGAACTCGGTAGCTTCTCTGCCTCTAGGAGTTCTCATAAGATATCCCTCTTGTATCAAAAACGGCTCATATACTTCCTCAATGGTTCCTGCTTCTTCACCGACAGCAGTAGCTATTGTGTTAAGACCAACGGGACCTCCCTTAAATTTATCTATAATAGTCGATAATATCCTGTTATCCATATCGTCCAAACCATGTTGATCTACATTTAGTGCTTTAAGACCTACTCTGGCTATGTCTAGTGTAATAGTGCCATCACCTTGTATTTGAGCGAAGTCTCTCACTCTGCGAAGTAAGAGGTTGGCGATACGCGGCGTGCCCCGGCTCCTGCGAGCTATCTCAAAAGCTGCTTCGTCTTCAATAGGTACTCTAAGTATTGATGCAGAACGTTTTATGATGCCGGCTAATGTCTTGGAGTCGTAATATTCCAAACGCATATTTATACCAAAACGAGAACGTAATGGTGCGGTGAGAAGACCAGAACGAGTGGTGGCTCCTATTAAAGTAAAAGGATTTATGGCAATTTGTACGGAACGGGCGTTGGGTCCCGTTTCTATCATAATATCAATGCGGAAATCTTCCATCGCAGAATATAAATATTCCTCTACAATAGGACTTAAACGATGTATCTCATCAATAAATAAGACATCATTCTTTTCAAGACTTGTCAATAATCCTGCAAGATTGCCTGGCTTGTCAAGAACAGGTCCTGAAGTCATTTTCATATTGACTCCTAATTCATTTGCAATGATGTGTGACAATGTCGTCTTCCCAAGACCAGGAGGCCCGTGAAGTAAGACATGATCTAATGACTCGCCCCTTTGTACAGCAGCCTTAACAAAAATCAGCAGATTTTCAACAACCTGCTCCTGACCTGCAAAATTTCTGAAAGCTTCAGGCCGTAAAACACGTTCTATCTCTAACTCCTGCTTGCTAAAACTTTTGCCGTATGCATCTAGATTCTCATTCATAAAAAATACTTATTCTACAAAATTACACAAAAAATATGTAATCATATTAATATTTTTGTTATTTTAGCAAAAAAAATAATCCTGAAATGAAATATCTATTTTTTATATTGATTTGTTTTCTTGCTGTACGCTCATACTCTCAAAATGAGGGCTATCTTATCTTGGAACAGGATCAAAGAATAGACCGCCTGATAGAGAAACAAAAAGAAATCTATATGGCTGATAGCACTATAGATGGTTATAGAATTCAAATCTTTATGGAATCAGGAAATGATGCCGTAGAACATGCTAATCAAGTTATGGAAGAATTTAAACTCCAGTATCCGGAAATCGCGGTTTATCTTATCTTCGGTCAACCATATTATCGTTTGAGAGTCGGTGATTTCAGAACTAGATTACAAGCAGAAAAAATCTTTCTAGAACTAAACAAAAAGTATAAAAATGCTTTTATTACAGCGGAAAGAATAAACCTTCCTGAAAATATCTTCTGCGATGATGATTATATCTTAGAAGAGCAGTCTATAAATAATGACACTATTATGCAGATATACTATTATGACGAATAAATTAAAAATGTTGAGATATGAATAATACTATTATAGTCGGAATTGATTTCTCAGATTGCTCTCTCAATGCTCTGAGTCATGCTGTTACAATAGCAGAAAAATCTAACTCAAATATCGTGATGGTTTGGGTGCATCGCCTGACAAACGAAAAAGATATTGTACCGAAAGATCAAGAATTGATTATTTACGGCGCTAAACAACATTTTGAGGAATTAATAAAAAAATATACTCCAATATTAGGAGAGAATAATATCTCTTATGTAATTAAACAAGGTCGTGTTTATGAAGAGATTCAAACGCTATGTGAAGAACTGGATCCTATGATGTTGGTGATAGGAACACACGGAATAACCGGATTCTCAGAACGTTGGGTCGGTAGTAATGCCTATCGTATGACATTACTCGTTTCGGTTCCTGTCATCACAATAAGAGGTGGTGTCGATGTGAATACTACCATCTCGAAAATCTTACTTCCTATCGATAGCACCGCTGAAACAAGACAAAAACTTCCTCTTACAGCTCTATTGGCTAAGTATTTCAATGCGACTATACAAGTGCTCGCAGTCTATACATCAGACTATAAGAGCATAAAAGCTAAGGTGGATAGTTATGTCAAACAAGTGGTAAAATATCTTGAATCTAATGAAATACAATATGTTGTAGATTCTGTGAGGACAACGGATCTGGCGGAAGATATAATAAAATACGCTGCTGAGATAGACGCTAATCTTATTAGTATCATGGATGAACAAGAAAAAACAGCATTGAATTTCTTTACTGGATCATACGCAATGCAGTTCGTGACTAAATCGCCATACCCTATCCTGATCTCTCATAGTAAAAATATTTATTCAACAATATCGAAGAATTAGTTTTACAAATTGTTAACAAAGAATACTTTTATCTGACAAATGTCGTTATCATAGCAGTTAGGAACGATTTTTGATATGTAAGTTTTATATTCTTTAGTCATGGAAAATGAAGAAATAAATAAACAGATGGAGGAGCTGTTCAGACTCTTCAAAAAGATGATAGAGAAATACCCTCCTGATTCTCTGCCTGGTATTGATAAAGCTCAAGCTGAACAACTTAAGATGATGCTGTCAAATTATGAGGGAATGAAAGTCTCTCTATCACCTAATATGTTCGGTTTTTTTGATGAGGAAACGACAAAGAAAATTCTATCCAGATTGATAGAACAGCTCAAAGAACAATTGGGAGATGATGCGTATGATGTTGAAGAAGAGTCTCTTTCAATAGTAGATAAAAAAGAGAAAGAATTTGAACAACTTCCGACAGAAGATCGTTATGTTTCACTCATAGATGCCATAGACTCTGAATTGAAAAAACCAGGGCTGTCAATGGAAGAGATTGATAATCTGTTAGATAAAAGAGCGAAAATACAAAATTCTATTTCGAAAAAATTACATAACTAAAAAAATATTATGAAAAAATCAGCATTTTTATTAATTGTATTGTTTCTGTTTTCAACGATATCTCAGGCTCAGTTATTATCTGAAAGAACAAAGGGCTTGGTGGTAATAGGTGGTGAGATGTTTACTGATTTTAATACGGGAAAACATTACGATAATTTTAAACTGCGCTCTATAAATCAGGGCGTCTCCGTATATAGCATGTTTAATTTCCCTATAAACAAGTCCCCTCATACCGCTTCTATTGGCTTTGGCTTTACCTCACATAATTATTATATGAAGTCTGCTTATCTGTTAACACCATATAACGATGTCGCTCAGTTCGCTGACGTAATATATGATTACAAACGTAGTAAAATAAATGTTAATTATATAGATATTCCTATAGAGGTTAGCTTTAAAATTGTTGATAAGTTTAAGATCTCAGCAGGTTTCAAATTCGGGATCCTTACATCGGGAAAATCAAAATATATAGGTGAGTTTTATAATGATGATAAGGAATATCATGTTAAGATGTGTAAAATTAATAATCTGGAGAAATATGTGTATTCTTTGACTTTCCGTTTCGCATACAGAAGTGTATATCTCTTTGGAGCTTATCAGTTCTCTGATACATTTAGAAATGGAAAAGGTCCTGAAATTAGTCCAATATCTATTGGTATAGGTGTGAGACCTTATTAAGTCAGCTGAAAAAGATAAGTAATAAATACAAATATGAATCCTACAGCGAAGCCTGTGTAAATCTGTGCGTTGCTGTGGGATTTTAAGTATAATCTGGCAGATGCGACTATGCCTGAGAATATAATACTTATAATAAGATATGGCGTGTAAACCTTCATCGAGGCAGTACTCATGATAAATAACATGCCAACAAAGGCTCCCCAACCTATGGTGTGCATACTGATCTTCCAATACATGTTAATCCAAAATACCAAAGCACATAAAACAATGTCGCAAATAAGATAATAGTTGAAAATGCTTAATGCATCAATGTCGTTAAATAAGCGTGTTGTCGCAGAAAGAAATATAAACATAATGAATAATGGTGCGAACCTATCTTCTCTCTTTTCCATGCTAAGAGAGTTGATGACACCGAATCTCTTTAAGATCAAGATGAAACCTAAGGGCAAAACAAAAGTGCTGAAAAAGACTATTGCAAGACATAAGGTTGCGTTGATATAAGCTGCTTCGCATAATCCAGATATAATTATTATCAGAAACATCCATGTGGGCAGTAGGATAGGATGTGTGATGATAGAGATAAATTGCGCCAGTTTATTCATAATGTCAAAATCATATTTCTTTTCGCAGACGAGCAACAGGGATATTAAGTTGCTCTCTATACTTGGCAATTGTGCGTCTTGCGATATTATATCCTTTTGATTTTAAAATCTGAGCTAAGACATCGTCTGTCAAGGGCTTTGACTTATCCTCTTGTTCAATGCAATCGGAGAGAATCTTTTTTATTTCTCGTGTTGAGACTTCTTCTCCTTCATCGTTTAATAATGATTCGCTGAAGAAGTTTTTAAGTGGGAATGTGCCATATACAGTTTGTACATATTTACTATTTGCGACACGAGATATTGTAGATATATCTAAACCGACTATTTCTGATATATTCTTGAGTATCATTGGCTTAAGTTTGGTTTCGTCGCCAGTCAGGAAGTAGTCTTTTTGATATTCCATAATTGCTTTCATGGTGTCGTAAAGAGTATTATGTCTTTGTTTGATAGCCTCTATGAACCATTTAGCGGAGTCGATTTTGTTTTTGACGAAATTGATGGCTTCTCTGTTACCTTTGTTATCTTTCTGTTTAGAGAATTCCGATAACATGTCGGTATAATCTTTATTTATCTGTAAATCAGGGGCGTTACGACTGTTGAGTGTCAATTCGAGTGTGCCGCAATTATTGTAGATAGTGAAGTCGGGAATGATGTAGTTGGAACCTAAAGATTCTCCTATTGCGCCGCCTGGTTTTGGGTTCAGTTTAAGGATCTCACTAAGGGCGGCGCGAAACTGCCGCTCACTTATGCCGCTTTTCTTAACGATTTTGTCGTAATGTTTCTTTGTAAATTCGTTGAAATACTGTTCTATTATGATGATAGGAAGAGTGTAGTCGATTTCATCTTCATTATCCTCTTTAAGCCTACGTAACTGTATCAATAGACATTCTTGTAAATTTGTGGCTCCAACACCTGCGGGATCGAATTCTTGTATTATATGAAGCACTTCTAAAACATCCTCTTCCGTCACATCAATATTCTGTGTGAAAAGAAGATCGTCTATAATGCCTGTTATCGGACGACTGAGATAGCCAGAATCGTCCAGATTGCCTATTATATACGTTCCTATTTTATATCTCTTCTCATCGAGCCTTCTGTATCCAAGTTGTTGAATCAGAATGTCTTGAAAACTGTCCTCGTTGGAAATGGGAGCTTCATATCTCTCATCATCAGAACTATAGTTGTTGGTTCTTAATTTATATGCGGCAGCGTCATCATCATCGTCTTGAAGATAGTCGTCAAAATCGTTAAGAGGATCGTATTCTTCATTTTCGTTATTCTCGCTGTAGAATTCATCCTCTACATTATCATCTCTGACTTCCTCTTCGAGAGGATCGCTGTCGTTTTCTTGAAGTGCGGGATTCTCCTCGATTTCTTCTTTGATACGTGAACTGAGCTCCATAGTAGGCACCTGCAACAGTTTCATGAGAAGTATCTGTTGCGGTGACAACTTTTGCAGCATCTTCTGCGTCTGTGTCAATCTTTGAGAAGCCATCGAAGAGAACCCTAATTATTATTAATACTCACAATTCTTTGGTGTACGAGGGAATGCAATAACATCTCTTATATTGCCCATACCAGTGATGAATAACATGAGACGTTCGAAGCCCAGACCGAAACCTGAGTGTGGTACTGAACCGAAACGACGTGTGTCGAGATACCATTCCATTGATTCACGTGGGACACCGACTTCTTCCATGCGTTTCAAGAGCTTGTTGAGGTCTGTTTCTCGTTCAGAACCTCCAATGATCTCACCAATACCTGGGAATAAGACATCCATAGCTCTAACAGTCTTGCCATCATCGTTTTGCTTCATATAGAAAGCCTTGATTTCCATAGGATAATCGGTAAGAATGACAGGTCTCTTGAAGTGTTTCTCAACAAGGTATCTCTCATGTTCTGACTGCAAGTCAACACCCCAGCCAGTTACTGGATATTGGAACTTGCCTTTCTTGTTGTAATTGCTGTTTTTGAGAATATCGATAGCCTCGGTATATGTCAGTCTTTGGAATGGATTCTCTAATATAAAATGTAATTTCTCTATCAATTCCATTGATTTTTCTTCAGCTTTCTTATTCTTTTCTTCTTCTTGAAGACGTTTGCTTAAGAATTGAAGGTCGTCCATACATTCATCTAAAGCATATTGAATCAAATATTTAAGCATCTCTTCAGCAAGATCCATATTGTCTTGTATCTCGTAGAATGCCATTTCTGGTTCTATCATCCAGAACTCTGCCAAGTGACGTGATGTATTGGAGTTCTCTGCACGGAAAGTAGGACCAAAAGTGTAGATCTTTCCTAAGGCTGTTGCTGCCAATTCACCTTCTAATTGTCCCGACACCGTGAGGTTTGTAGCCTTGCCGAAGAAATCTTGTGAGAAGTCGATCTTACCTTCTTCAGTCTTTGGTAAGTTGTTGAGGTCTAATGTAGTCACTTGGAACATTTCGCCTGCACCCTCACAGTCGGATGCTGTGATGAGAGGAGTGTGGATGTTATAGAAGCCTCTATCGTTGAAGAATTTATGTATTCCGAACACCATAGCGTGACGCAGACGCATGATTGCGCTGAAAGTATTTGTACGGAAACGAAGGTGAGCTATCTCGCGTAAGAATTCCAATGAGTGTTTCTTTGGTTGTAATGGATATTTTTCCGGGTCAGCAGCACCGATAAGTTCGATGCTTGTGACGTTCATCTCTACGCTTTGTCCGCTACCGGCAGATTTTACCAAGTTACCTGTTGCCGAGACAGAAGCACCTGTGTGCATCAAGGCGAGACTTTCTTCCGGAATGACGTTGAGGTCAATCACTAAT
>SUWT01000074.1 GCA_015061335.1 Lentimicrobiaceae bacterium
TGTATCAACAAAATGTAAAGTCAATAGTGGAGATGTTTTGATAGCTATGACTGGAGCTGAAATAGGTAAGTTGGGTGTTATACCTAAGAATGATAAAAGTTTATGGTTAAATCAGCGAGTAGGATTATTGGTGGAAAAGTATAAGGGTGCAAAATACTTAGCTTACTTACAACTAAAAAGTGAATATGGTCAAGATTATATAGAAAATACTGCAACAGGGAGTGCACAACCAAATATAAGTGGAACGGGCATAGAGCAATGTGGTTTTCCAATTTTAGATGAAGAAATAATTATCCAAATCTCTAAACAGATAGGAGAATTTTATGATAAAATTATTTTAAATTTGGGACAAATTAACAAGGTAAAAGAAATAAGAGATAACTTGTTAAATAAGTTGATGTCAAATGAAATAAATATATAAAGGTATGAGAGCAAATAATGCAACAGTTATTCTAGATGGATGTATTGAAAAATTCAAAAATGATAATGATTTAGATCTTAACGAAAGTGAGGTATTTGAACTATTTTCATTGAATCAAATAATGAAAAATGAGGATGTCACATTTGATAATTTAGCAAATTCAATAACAGATGGAGGACAGGATGGTGGCATAGATTCAATAATTATACTCCATAATGGTGATTATATAGAAGATGATAGTGAATACAATTGTAAAAATTCTTCTGTAATAAAACTTATTGTAACTCAATGTAAAACAGAAAAAACATTTAAAGAAAATTCCATTGATAAATTGATTTCGACTTTTCCTGTACTATTTGATCTTGAACAAAAAGAAGAAGAACTTGAAAAACGTTTTAATCCTCAAATAATTGAGAAAAGAAATGTGTTTGGGAATGTGTGGTCAGAGACTATTAGTAACGGTGGAAGATTAGAAATATGTATCAATTATGCATGTAAAGCAAATGACATTGAAATTTCTTCTTCATTTAAGAGTAAGAAAGAACAATTAAAAGTAATTTGTAAAGAATTGTTTTCTACAGACAAAGTGGAAATAAACTGTTTTAGTAGTAAAGAATTGCTGAGTTTATTTCAGTCTCATAAAAGAAATAGGTCAAGGATTGTTTTTAAAGACACTCCACTTTCGGTAAATTATGGCGAAACAGGGCTTGGCTATATTGGATTAGTTAAATTATCTGATTATATAGATTTCTTGACATTGGAAAATGGGAATATTAATGACGAATTGTTTGAATCAAACGTGCGTCATTTTCAGGGAAATGTTGATGTTAATAATAAAATAAAAAGTACTTTGGAAAATATTTCAGATAGAGATTTCTGGTGGTTAAACAATGGAATTACAATAATTGCAGAAGAACCAAAACAATTAAGCAAAATATTGACATTAGAAAATGTACAAATTGTTAATGGACTTCAAACTTCATATTCGATTTATAATCTTAGAACTGTACAAAATAAAGATGATAGAGCCGTACTTGTAAAAGTCATTATTAGTAACAATAAAGATATTACAGACGATATTATTGAGGCTACAAACTATCAAAATGCTGTATCTCCAGGATTATTAAGAGCAACAGATAACATTCAAAAGGAGATAGAATTATTCTTTTTGCAAAATGGTTTCTTTTATGATAGAAGAAAAAATTATTATAAAAACCAAGGTAAGCCAGGAAATAAGATATTTGGAATTCCTTTTTTGGCGCAAGCTATTAAAGCTATTATATTAAAGGATCCTCATACTGCACGAGCGATGCCAACATCACTATTAAAATCTGATGCTACATATAAATCTATATTTAAAGACCAAGATAATTTTGGAGCATATTTAAAATGCTGTTTGATAGTATCTAAAATACATCATTCAATTTTGAATTTAGAAGATAAGCAGAAGAAAAATAGATTGGTAAATTTTAAATATCATATTTCAATGATATCAACTATTATTTTACTTAATAAAATGGATTATAATGTTGATGAAATCTCAAATATTAATTTGAACTTGATTGATAATTCATTTGTAGAAAACGTACTTTCTAAAGCTGATGATATTATAAATACATATTTAAATGAGCATCCAGATAGCAATATAATCAATGTTGCTAAATCTTCAGATTTTGTAACTTATATGAAAAATATAATGTATCATGACCAGGCTCTTGGAATCTGATATAGAGCAGTTTGTAATAGAACAGCTTCAGGAGAAAAAGTGGAAGTATTTCTATGGTCCCGACATCGCTCCGGATGGTGTTTGTCCTAAACGTACGTCGTTTGAAGAGGTCGTGATGACGGAGAATCTGCGCTCTGCCGTGTATCGCATCAATCCGAAATTGCCAAAGGATGTGTGCGACGAGGCTGTGAGTCAGCTGCTGCGTATCGCCTCACCTGACGTTCTGGCTAACAACGAGGTTTTTCATCGTATGCTCACCGAGGGCATACCGGTGTCGGTGCATAAAGATGGCTCGGAACGCGGACAGTTAGTGTGGCTCGTGGATTTCGATGATCCGCAGAACAACGATTTCACTGTCGTCAACCAGTTTACTATCATAGAGAATAATCATAACAAACGTCCTGATATTCTGCTCTTCGTCAACGGTCTGCCTTTGGTGGTGATTGAATTAAAGAATGCGGCTGACGAGAACGCTACCTTGCAAAGTGCGTTCAGACAGATAGAGACTTATAAAAATACTATTCCGTCATTGTTTACTTATAATGCTTTGGTCGTTATCTCCGATGGTTTGGAAGCTCGTGCGGGTTCTCTCTCAGCCGGTTTAAGCCGTATGATGGCATGGAAAAGCGCCGATGGTAAGGTGGAGGCATCGCATCTCGTGAGTCAGTTGGAAGTGCTGATAAAAGGAATGCTTAACAAGGATACCTTGCTCGACCTTATCCGCTCGTTTACTGTCTTCGAAAAGAGCAAGACGGAAGATAAAAACACCGGCATCATGACGGTGAAGACGGTGAAGAAGATTGCTGCATATCATCAATATTACGCTGTGAACAAAGCGGTGGAATCGACAGTGAGGGCAACAGGCATCAACCTTAGTGATATTTTCGTCTTGAAAGAAGATCCTGCCGCATACGGTCTTAAAGATGTGAAAGAACAGCCGCAAGGCGACCATAAGGCGGGCGTGGTATGGCATACGCAGGGTTCAGGCAAGTCGCTTTCTATGGTGTTTTATGTTGGCAAGATTGTCCGCACGCTGAGCAATCCTACCGTTGTGGTGATAACAGACCGTAACGACTTGGACGACCAGCTGTTCGGAACATTCGCCGACTGCCGTCAGTTGCTGCGACAGACGCCGATACAGGCGGAGGACAGAGAGCATCTGAAGTCGTTGCTGAGCGTGGCTTCGGGTGGCGTGATATTTACGACGATACAGAAGTTCCAGCCCGAGAGTGGTAATGCGTATGAACAATTGACAGATAGAAGTAATGTCATTGTCATTGCCGACGAGGCTCACCGTACTCAATATGGTTTTAAGGCTAAGAATGTTGAGGTGCGTAATGAGTCTGACGAGCTGATCGGTTTTAGAACGAAATATGGTTTTGCGAAATATCTTCGCGACGCATTGCCTAACGCCACATATCTCGGTTTCACGGGAACGCCAATCGAGGCGACGGATGTCAATACTCCTGCGGTATTCGGTAATTATGTTGATATTTATGACATAGCGCAGGCTGTGGAAGATGGCGCGACGGTGCGTATATTTTATGAGAGTCGTCTGGCGAAAGTGGAGCTGAGCGATGAAGGTCGCAAGTTGATAAGTGATTTGGATAAGGAATTAGAGACTGAACAATTTGACGATGTGCAGCAGGCGAAGGCAAGATGGACACAACTTGAAGCACTCATCGGAAGTAAGTCGAGAATCAAGAATATTGCGAAGGATATTGTCGCGCACTTCGAGAATCGTCAGGAGGTTTTTGAAGGCAAGGCTATGATAGTGGCGATGAGCAGACGTATCGCCGTCGAGTTGTATAATGCTATCGTTGAACTTCGTCCTCAATGGCATAACGACGATCTTACAAAAGGTGCGGTAAAAGTTGTCATGACTTCTGCATCGTCCGACGGACCTGATATTTCCAAACATCATACTTCAAAGGAACAACGTAGAGCTTTGGCAGAAAGGATGAAAGATCCTGACGACGAACTTAAATTGGTTATTGTACGTGACATGTGGCTCACGGGATTTGACGTTCCTTGTCTGCATACTCTTTATATCGACAAACCGATGCAGGGGCACAATCTTATGCAGGCGATAGCACGAGTTAATCGCGTGTATAAAGATAAGCCAGGAGGTCTTGTAGTTGATTATTTAGGTATCGCTTCTGATTTGAAACAAGCTTTGTCGTTCTATTCTGACGCAAACGGAAAAGGCAATCCGACAGAACAACAAGAGCAAGCTGTCGCCTTGATGATGGAGAAATTGGAAGTTGTCCAACAGATATTAGACGGTATGGATTATGCTTCTTATTTCGATGCTGATGTTTCGACAAAATTGTCTTTGATATTACAGACTGAGGATTATATCTTTGGTCTCGATAATGGCAAGAAGCGTTTCGTCAATGAAGTCAATGCGCTTTCCAAAGCATTTGCCATCGCCATTCCTCACGATTCAGCGATGGAGATTAAGGAGGAGGTTTCTTTCTTCCAAGCGGTAAAAGCTCGTTTATGTAAATTTGATGTCACATCATCGGGAATGAGTGGAGAAGAGATAGAGACCACAATCAGGCAGGTAGTGGATAAGGCTTTGGTTTCGGATAAAGTGGAAATGCTCGAAGATTCCATAACACGGTATCATAACAAAGTCATTACCGCTGTTGAGGTCATTGATGAACTTATTGGATTGAGTAAACATATCGTCGCGCAAGATGACGCTGCCAAGAGTTTAGGATTGTCGGAATATGAATTCGCTTTTTATTCAGCTGTGGCTGATAACAATAGCGCGATGGAACTGATGGGGAAAGATAAACTTCGTGAGTTGGCTGTAGTATTGACCGAGACGATTCGTAACAACACATCTATCGACTGGGAGATAAAAGAGAATGTTCGTGCCAAGATGAGAGTCGCTATAAAACGATTGTTGCGCAGATACGGTTATCCTCCGGATATGCAGATGTTGGCAACTGAAACCGTCATCAAACAAGCGGAACTTATCTCAGCAGAACTCGTAAATCAAATGAGTTAACTCATGATCTATAATTTTGTTATATATTTGGAAGATGTTTCAGAAAAAGAATTAATAAATGAATAACACTAAAATAATGAACCTTGCTTACGAAGCTGGTTCTATCTTATTGGAAAACGGAGCGGAGATTTCTCGTGTGGAGGATACCATTCAAAGAATCGCTCAACATTATGGCGTTGACGATGTCAATGTCTTTGTGTTAAGCAACGGCATCATGGCGACAAGCAACGAGTATGCTCGCACGAAATTCATCCCTATCAAAGGTTCAAGTCTCGATAAAGTCGTTGCCGTAAATCAGCTGTCGCGCGACATCAGTCAGGGTCGTTGTGACTTAAATATGCTGGAGCAACGTCTCAAAGAGATTCGTGCCATGAAGAATAAACCCGCATGGGAACAGATAATCGCAGCCGCTTTGGGCAGTGCCGCCTTCTGTATCATCTTCGGCGGCGGTTTCTTCGATAGTGTCATCGCTACAATAGCAGGAATGATACTTTGGATCTTCATGTTACTTGTAGGGAAACACCATCTTTCGCGTATCATATCTACAGTTCTCGGAGGTCTTCTAGCATCATTTTTATGTATCAGCACTTTTAGATTAGGTTTCGGCACACATCTCAGCAATATGATTATCGGTGCCGTCATACCTCTCATTCCGGGAGTGGCGTTCACCAACGGTATTCGTGACCTTGCTAACGAAGATTACATCGCAGGCGTGACACGACTTCTTGATGCTTTGTTGACATTCTTCTGTATAGCTCTAGGCGTTGCGCTCGCCTTCGTAATAGATTCTCTCATCTACGGACATCTGCAGATGTTAGACCCCTTAGTAGCCTCAGCCGAAACAGCTTCGCTATACGTTCAACTTCCTGCTGCTTTCATCGGCACATGGGCTTTCGCCGTACTCTTCGGCGTGCCTCGTAAGTATTATCTCGACTGCGGATTATGCGGAATGCTCGGATGGTTGTTATATCTCTTATTGATCAATAATACATCGTTATCACCAACAATAATAGCATTCTTCGCAACAGTGTTAGTCGCTGTTACTGCATTGATACAATCAATAATTCGTAAATGTCCCGTCACTGTATTTCTGATAAGCGGCATCTTCCCATTAGTCCCCGGAGCGGGAATATTCTGGACGAGTTACAATATCGTATCCGACAATTTATACGCCGCCACACAAACAGGACTCGTCGCTATAAAAGCTACAATCGCAATAGCAGCAGGAATACTCTTCGTGATGGAAATAAATAGTAAAAACAGAATCGGGAAACTGTTTCTGAAATGAATATGAAAGACCTCCACAGATCTCTCATATCATAATAATTTTGAACATAAACCTTCATAAATAAAAAACTGAGAAGTGATGGAAAATGCCTAAAGACAAAGTCTAAAGTCGTTATCCAACACTTCCCAAATTTGAAGATCTTCTATTTTTCCTCTTTTTTTAAAATTCCTCATTCCTAATTCCTAATTCCTAATTCCTAATTCCTAATTTCTCATTCCTAATTAATCAAAATCCTTCATAACTCTTCAGCTCTATCAAAACTGAGTTCATCTCGTACTGAGAAGAATATAATTCCAACATGGCGTTCTGATAATATTCTACTTCCATCACATAGTCGATGAGGTTCATCTCGCCTTGCTCAAAGGCTTTCAACAACAATGCCTGACTGTCGAAGTCTTTTAATGATGCCGCAAGAGTGCCGATGTTTTCTTGCAACGACTTGGCTTTAGCGAATAGACTTGAAAGATAGTTATATGTCATCGACTTCTCATTCGACAGCATCATCTCCGTTGCCTCGGCTTTCATCTTGGCGCTCTTGACGCTTCCTTTGTTATGCCATAACGGCAACAACAATCCGATGCTTGGTCCGTGTTCTCTTTCATCCTGACCTATTTCTGCACCATAACCAATATTGATAGATGGAATCCATTCGTTTTTCTTCAGCTTGACATTCTGTTGGTCGATGGCAATCTGCTGACGCATCTGCTCAAAAACAGGATTCGACTGCTCTACATTGGAATACCATTCGTCAAAATTTTCAGGCAAGACAACCAAAGCGTAATCTTCATATTGGAAGTCGATGTCTTTGCCGCCATTCATGGTTTTAAGATTCGCCATCAGATTATTATAATGTATCATCTCCAAATCGTAATTGTTCTTCGCATTGGCGAGATTCATCTTCGACTTGTTATAATCCAAGATATTACATTCTCCGAGTTCCATCATCTTCTGATAAGCGTCGGCGATAGTGACGGCATTGTCGTAAGTCTGTTTGTAAAGATTTATCTTCGTCTTACAGAAAATCAACTCAGTACAAATATTCTGGACTTCCGTCAGGACATTCATTCTTTCAATCTCATATTGAGAAGCTATGAGTTCGTCGGTCATCTTGATAATCTTATTCTGATTTGAATAGACCGTAGGAAATTCTAATGTTTGCGACAATCCAAATTCCACCTTATCACCTTCTGTACCGAATTTATATCCAGCTTCAATCTCAGGATTTTCCACCAAGGCGTAAGCGTCGTTCTCGGCTCTGTCGGCGAGGTTATGTTTCTGATGTGCCGCCAAAACCGTACTGTTGGCTTCTATCGTATCCAATACATTCTGATAAGCATATTGAGCAAAGACTGTGTTGATACTCAATACAAATATTATTGTCAAGATATTTCTTTTCATGGCTTATTCGTTATTTTGTGATGAATTTTTTCTTGAATAAATCATTTCATAGACGATAGGAATGACATACATATTTAAGAATGATGATGTCAACAGACCGCCGAGAACCACGACTGCCATCGGACTTTGTATCTCGTTGCCTGATGCTGTTCCGTTCATTACCATCGGGATGAGCGCCAAGGCTGATGTCAAGGCTGTCATGAGAATCGGAGTGAGACGGTCTTTCGATCCATCGATAATCGACTGGCGTAAGTTGATTCCTAATGTCGTTCCGTATTGATAACGTGAAATCAATAAGATGCCGTTACGTGTGGCGATGCCGAACAAGGTGATGAATCCGATTATCGCCGGGATGCTTACGGTGTTTGATGTGATGAAGATTGCGAAGACGCCGCCTATCAACGCCAAAGGAAGGTTCAACAAAACTATTGTCGATAATGTCACGTCTTTAAATTCTCCGTAGAGAAGCAAGAATATCACGAAGATAGCGATGATTGTCATTATCATGAGTGTTCTTGAGGCTTTCTTCGCGCTTTGGAACTGTCCGCCGTATTCCACCAAATAATTCTCAGGAATGTTGACATTGTCGTTGACTCTTTGTTCTATCTCTTCAACTATACTTACCACGTCGCGACCTGCTGTGTTGGCGGATACGACGATCTTACGTTGTACGTTCTCGCGGCTGATGCTGTTAGGTCCGCCTACAGAGACAATCTCCGCTACTTCTTCAAGAGGAATCATCACGCCATCGCCGTTGACAATCATAGCTGATTTTATTCCTTCTATGCTTTCTGTGTAGTTTTCGTTCAGACGTATGACGAGGTCGAAGCTGCGTTGTCCTTCATAGACTTCAGAAATCTTGTCGCCAGAGAAAGCGAGCTCGATATAATGGTTAAACTCTTCCATAGAGATTTTATGACGAGCGAGCATGTCGCGTTTGGCACGAATCTGAAGTTCCGGTGTCTCTGTCTGTTGCTCGACGCTTACGTCAACCAAACCTTCTATGCCTTCAATCTCAGCCTTGATGTCGTTGGCTGTCATAAACAACTGTGTCAGGTCAGGACCGAAAATCTTTATCGCGATGGAAGCTCTTGTTCCTGTGAGCATGTGGTCGATGCGGTGACCGAGCGGCTGCCCCACAGTAGAGGCGATGCCCGGAACGGAAGCCATCTTCTCGCGGACATCAGCAAGGAACTCTTCTTGAGGACGGTCTTTCAATTCAAAGTTGACGTCTATCTCAGCACTATTAGTCGATTGCGAATGTTCGTCCAACTCGCCACGGCCTGTACGTCTCGCAGTGGAGGTGACTTCAGGAATCGACAACAACTCACGTTCTATGATCTTGCCGAGATTGTTGTTCTCGTATAATGAAACGCCTGGCTTGCAGACCGCCGATATTGTCAATGAGCCTTCGTTGAAATCGGGCAAGAAACTTTGTCCCATATTGAAGAACATTCCTAAAGCGATAATCAATAATACTAATGTTCCGCCGAGAATTGATTTCTTATGACCTAAAGCCCATTGCAAAGAGCGACCGTAGATAGCAATCAGATTCTTCGAGAGCCAGTTTTCTTTTTCTTGCTTTACGAGATATTTCTCGTCGGTGAGCATCAATCTGCAGAGAAGCGGTGTCGTGGTGAGAGCTGTCACTAACGACATGAGAGATGCGATGATATAAGCGATGCCGAGTGGTTTCAACATTCTGCCTTCCATTCCCGAAAGGAAGAAAATTGGAGTGAAGGCGACGATGGTAATCAAGGTGGCGTTTAAGATTGAAGTACGAATCTCGCAAGAGCCGTTATAGACGATTTCCAATGGCGACTCTCGTTGTTCTTTTGGTTTGAGATGATTTTGTCTCAATCGTTTATAGACATTCTCCACGTCAATGATGGCGTCGTCAACCAACGAGCCGATGGCGATACACATACCTCCTAATGTCATGGTGTTGATGTTCATTCCGAGAAGATGCATCACTATGAAACTTCCCAATAATGAAAGCGGGATAGCGACGACAGAGATGATTGTTGTTCTG
>SUWT01000075.1 GCA_015061335.1 Lentimicrobiaceae bacterium
CTTGGCATGCTTGATTGATAGTGATTTTGTTATTCCTTCTCTGCATATAGGCAGAATCAATTCAATGAATCTTATAAAATTCATTGTAAACAAAGTAGGTGTCGGTTGTTCTCTGACAATATTCAGTTACTCAATCACTGATATTTGGATGAGACAACTGATGAACCTACGACACCAATATCACATATCAAAGATTATAATGGTGCTCGACAGAGATGTTATAATCAGACATCGAGAGAAACTGAACCAATTGCAATTTGTTGCTGACGAAGTCTATCTAACGGATTCGCACGCCAAAGTTTATGTTTGTTCATCAAATGATTATTCGGTAGCTGTTATGACTTCTGCCAATGCTACACAAAACTACAGAAATGAAGGATACTACATTACTGACAGACCCGAAGAACTTGAAGCAATCCAAGACGACATCAGATTTATTCTTGGAGGATCTTATCAAATCATCTAAAGAAGACCAGGTTTATAAGCTGGCTTCTCTTTTTTTTACTCCTGAAGATATAGCTTTCTTCGTTGGACTAAATCCTGAAGAGTTCAAACGCAGGATCAAGTTCTCTCCGGAAGATAGTTTGGTTATTGCTTATCGAAAAGGAGTGATGGAAACCGAAATTAAATTGAGATTCGACACCCATCGCTACGCTTTGTCCGGAAGTCCTGAAGCGATTAACACCATGAAAGACTATTTAAGCAAACAGAAAATTTCAGAAATAGAATGATATGTCTAGACGTGATTCAATAGAATTAATAAAATCACATCTCTTTTCAGATGATAGTGATTTTCAAAAGCTTTCAAAATCAGACAAGCAGCTATTGTTGCAGATAAGAGATTGCTATACCATTTGGTTGTGCAATCCTACTTATACCAATGTGCAGATGCGCGATTATCTAATGAATGAATATTCCATCGACAAGCAAAAGGCATATTCCATAATTGCCAAAACTACAATGATTTTGGGCGATGTTGAAGTCGCATCTAAAAACTGGGTAAAGTATGTAATCAAAGATATACTTCAAAAAGCATTTGTCATGGCAGAAAAAGACCAGCTCAAAAAAGCAGAGGTATATACTAAAATCGCTCAGACATGGGCGAAGGCGTTCAATACAGCCAGCGATGAAGGTGAAATCCTCAACGCCAAAGAAAAATTACATATTGATAACGTGGTTATCACGACTAATCCTTCGGACATTGGCATTGTCCTCGACGGCAAAGAACGCAGGGATATAAAGAAGATGATGAAGAAATACGACATATCTTCAGACATTATCGACATTGAACCCGAAGATATTGAAGAAATCCATGAATAAAATATATCTTCATAAAGGTCAATATCGATGGTTGCTTATTTCCGCCAAGGAATCTGTCAATATATGTTCGCGTCGATGGGGCAAGTCTTATCTTTCCGGACTCACCACTCATCGTAATGTTCTTGAAATGCCGAAATCTACGGGCGTGTTCGTTGCCTCATCATTTCGTCAAGCGCATTCGAGGACACTTCCTGCAGCACTCATGGTACTTGACCAGCTCGGATGGAAGCGCGATATCCATTACGTCATTGGACATAAACCACCAAAGAACCTTGGTTTCGATACTCCTTACTTTCTGCCGAACGACCTTCACGATGTAGTATGGTTTGCTAACGGCACAGTCATGATCATCGTATCTCAAGAAGTTCCTATGTCGGCAAACTCAATGACCATCAACTGGCTCATTGGTGACGAAGCCAAAGGTTTATCATATAAGAAACTTAACGATGAACTATTCCCTGCAATGGGAGGTAACAGTTTTCATTTTAATTCTGTAGAGAAGTTCCCTCACTTATGGGGTAAGGATTTCTTTACTGATATGCCTGTTACAAAAGACGGTTTATGGCTTATTAAGAAATATGAAAAGTACCAGGATGAAGAACTTTATTCTCTAATTCTCCGTCTGGTTCTTCGCCGTGATAAACTGTTACAAAGCAGTACCACATACGCAATTCAGGAAGTGGCACGCTTAAACCGTCAGATTGCGGTACTCCGAAACAGATGTCTGTACTACCAGGAGAGAAATATATTTGACAACATCGAGGTGGTCGGTGCAGATTACATTAAGCGGATGGAACGCGACTTGACAGCAGCTGTGTTCAGAACCGAAATACTTACTAAAAGACTTACCGAGACTGAAGGCAAGTTCTACCAATGTTTCGACCCTGAGAAACACACCTATATAGCCAATAATAACGATAAACTTAACGATTATCGACATCAGCAATACGACTGTCTGTTGGACGCCGATTTAGATCTTCGCAAACCTATAGCGATTGCATTCGACTACAACGCACAGATAACTTGGTTAATCGCCGGACAAATACAAGGAACTGTCTTGAAGACCTTGAAATCATTCTTCACAAAATATAACAGACGCTTGAGAGAAGTAATACAAGATTTTTGTAATTACTATCAACACCAAATTTGTAAGGTCATATATGCTTATTGTGATTCGACTGCAAAGTCAGTCAATTACATCGAGAGCAATCACGATGCAATTTGCGTTATGATGGATGAGTTTAAAAAATATGGTTGGACTGTTAAAGTCAAATACATGGGTAATCCTATGAATCATAAGAAAAAGCATCTTATAATTAACGATGCTTTCAATGGAGAATGCAAGTTGTTCCCGATGTTCAATAAAGATAACAATGTCGATTTGCTTCAGGCGATTCCGTTGGCAGCCGCTAAAATAGGTAAGAATGGTTTTCAGAAAGATAAGTCCGAGGAAAAGAAATTGGAGTCGGCAGAGTCCATGCCTTACGAGCTTCGCACCGATGGCACCGACGCCTGGGACAATCTGTTTCTCGGTTGCCTTCTTCTTCCTTACGATAATGGAGGGTTCGTTTGGAGTCCGAACCCTACTATATAAATTGTTGTTTCATATCTTCTTTTTTTTGCGCCACCTTATATGGGTGGCGTTTCTTTTTTAAATCTGTAATGATTAAAAATCATTGTCTTGTTTAACGGAATTTTAAATTCCGGTCACTCGTTTTCATCATTTGTTTTTGCCTATTCCCTCATCTCTTTCTGTTTCAGCTTTTAAAACGGCAAAGGTAGTTTCCGTGATTATCTGCTTTGCAAGGTCAAGCATTCTGTTTCCAAAAAATTCTCCATCCCTACGGGTAGTAATTTTTCTACGAAAACCTTGCAAAGCTAATCACTACTACTCTTTATGCCGTCCCAAAGCGAAACGAAGAGATGACGGGAATGAATCGTCTAAAAAAAAATTCAACGAGTGAAAATTAAATAAAAAGCTCACTCTCAGAATCAAAGAATAAAAATGATTAACGAACTAAAAAATAAGAACTATGTCAGATATCAACCACAGAGATTTAGCCTACAACAACATTCAAGGACTTGATTATGATGAAATGTTGGAACTTCAAGCAGAAACAGGGCTTTCAATAGCACAAATGGAATATATGTATTACAAATTTAATTACTAATCATAGGAGATAAAAACATGAAAAAAGACCCAAACGCAAGGCGTGAAGAGTTGCGCCAGCTCTCAAAACAACTCAAAGACTTAAACAAAATAGCAGTTGCAAGAGGTGTAAGAGTGAACGATTTACTAATCGACTACTACAACGAAGCATTTAAGACAACGGAGTTAAACACTTATGAAGGATGGAAAAACAAAGGTTTCCAAGTCAAAAAAGGTTCTCAGTCTTATATGGTATGGGCAACCCCAAGAGATATTAAAGTTAGAGAGAAACGATTGTCGGACAATACCGAGACAGAGAAAGAAATAAAAGACTATTTCGCTGTGTGCCATCTGTTTGATGTCTCGCAAGTCGTAAGAATAGAAAATCAACAAAACTAATCAACATTAATTAACCATTTAAAAATTAAAGTTATGTCAAAGAAAAATCAAAACACAGACAACACCCAAGTTTTGGGCGACGTAATCAACCAAGTTTTAGCAGGTAGCGAACAAATCCAAACGGAGATTGACGCAAAACAAATCGAACTTGAAGCAAAGCAAAAGGAATTAGAAAGATGTCTTGCAGTCCTGGAGCGCAAAAAAGAATTGTCAATGAACCGACAGAAGTTCTTGAGTACGGATGAAAATTTACAAAAAGTTTTGGAAGCGTTGGAAATAGATGATTTTGAAACACCACATTTCAGATTAAAGTTGTTCAATGTTGAAAATTCATACAAAGACATCGAATTAACATCTATCAGCAACACAGATTTGATAAACGAGTTTGTTACGATGTTGAGAGAAAAGATTGCTTCTAAAATTGTGGAGATTGAAACCGAATTGATTAACTAACCAAGCAGGGAGGGGAAACCCTTCCTACTTCCAAAACAGCAGCACCATGAAAGTAAAAGAGTATTCATTGAAATATAACAAAACCGGTATAGATACACGGATAATAAGAAACTCAACAGACACATCAGAAGTCTTGAGAGAAGTTTTTGACGCAGACGAAATAAATATATATGAATGTTTTTATATTCTGTTGTTGAACAATTCTTTAAAGGTTCAAGGATTTGCGAAAATAAGTCAAGGCGGAATTACACAAACAACAGCAGATACAAGACTAATCGCCAAATATGCTATTGACTCGCTCGCTTCTAATGTAGTGTTGGCACACAACCACCCATCAGGAAACACAAGCCCGAGCGGACAGGACAAACGGCTGACAGATAACATAGTCAAGGCGTTGGACTTATTAGAAATCAAAGTCATCGACCACATAATTTTAACGGACAATGATTATTATTCGTTTCGTGATGGCGGTCTTTTGTGACCAGCCATCACGAGTAACTCTCGGCATATTTCGCAAAGAAAAGGGGTGCAATCGCAAAAAATACAAGAGGGCGGCGCGGGGTCTTGCGACGCAAAAAATCTCCTCCGTCGATTTTTTGTGGGTGTTTTTGATTGATTTTGTTCTTTTTGCGATTTTGAAAAACATACTTCCTAAATACAAAATTTTCGACCGCCTTGGGGCGGTCATTGGTGCTGCTGTTTTGTCACTTGTATGTTTTTCTTCAACCATAATTTTGTCTAAAAATTAAAAACGATGGCTAAAATTCACGAGTCAACTATATTTGAGTATGCACAGACCAAAGGCACTTTCTCAATTACTTGGGTGGCGGAAGACGGACGTAAAATCTTCGTTCCGGAAGCTACTGTTACCTCTTTTCACTCATCGGGCAAAACCCTTAATATTAAATGTATCGCTTCCGGTCAAATCAGGAAGGTCGTCAGACTTTCTATTATCGAACTCAACGGAATGGAGGTAATTAAATGACAGATAGTATTAATAACGGATGTTTTTGGCTAACGTCAAATCACTGCTATCTCAAGGATGCTCAAGCTGTGTTGGCAATAGAGTCATCTAATGAATTTAAAGAACAGAATTTGTCAAATATCTCCATCGGAAAATATACCGTCGCGCCTTGGGGTGCCGATAACGTGCTTCCACAACGCGTACTCGGTAAAATGGACCAGGCTGAAATAGTCGGTTCTAACGCCAATTTCAACTGGCAGGTTGCTTTTGGATTAGGTCCAAAGCTTGTGAAACTTGTACGAGATGTTAACAATAATCGCATAGTAGATTATTGGGAACTCGACAAAGGTAAAGAATTTGATTGGTTTGAGCAAAATGATATTCCGTTGTTTATGATGGAGACGCTGACAGACCTTTCTTATTTCGCCAATGCTTTCCCAGTTCTAGTGTTCGATAAAAGTTTTAAGAATATTCAGGGTGTACGCCATCGTGAAGCGACATTCAGCAGGTGGGCTGTGAATGCAAAGACAGGTGAGATTGAAAAGATGCTTTATTCATCTAAATGGGGAACTTATAGCGTTGACGACATTACCGCTTATAATGTTATAGATGAATACAATGCCATAGCAGATTTAAAATATTACAAATACCAAAAGGAAAAAACAGTATGTTATCCGGTCTACATGCCTTCACCTGGTCGTCCTTATTATTCTTATCCTTCCTGGTACTCCATATTTAGAAGCGGATGGTTTGACCAAATTGCATCTATTCCTTCACTCAAGAAAGCGATTATCAAACATCAACTCGGAGTTAAGTTTATTATCTATATCTCACCTCGCTTTTTTGAAGCACAGGAAAAACTAAACGGTGTCGCTGAAGAAGATTTAAAAGCCCGTAAGGAGCTACGCGACAAACTCGTCTCGCAAATCAACGCTACACTTGCCGGAGAAGAAAACGCAGGCAAAACAATCGTTGCCACGAAAGAAATGATACCAGCAGGTAATGGTGCTTCGGAAGAGAAAATGATTTCTATCGAAACCATCAAAAGCGATATCTCGAGCGAATATCTCGACGACTACGAGACTGGCGCTAACGTGATTTCGTATGCCATGGGCGTACATCCGTCTTTGGTGGGCGCAGTACCAGGTAAGAACAGCAACTCGCTTTCAGGTTCTAATATTAGAGAAATATTCTTGATGAAACAAGCTCTCACGTTCCCTATGATTGACCGTGCAATGAGAATTTTCAGTGTAGTCAGAAAGTTCAACGGTTGGGATAAAGATGTTAGAGTTGTGGTACCAGAATATATTTTTACCACTCTTGACCAAAACAAATCCGGAAAACAAGAATCCACTAATGCAATTTCCAAATGATAGTAGACCCTAAAAATATAAGCCAGTACCTCCCGTCTGTCAACTTCAAGGTTGATTCGGTAAGATTCGTTCCATATCTTCAGGAGGCGGAGATGGACATAACAGATAAGATTCTCGGTTGTGAAATCGCTGATATGCTGGCGAATTCTGAAAACGAAGATTTGAACGAGCTGAAGAACCTTGCCTGTCGTACCATCAGTATTACCGCATATTTAAACGCAATTCCAGAAATGGATCTTCAACTCTCAGAAGCTGGTTTTGTTGTTGCCTCAAACGAAGCTTTCAAACCGGCTTCTAAAGAACGTGTCGAAAGACTTATGGAGTCCTTACGACGCAGAAAGTCCGCTGCTCTCGACAGTCTTCTTGTTTTTTTAGTTCATAACTCAATTGACGACGCTTCTCCGGTTAAAGACTGGAGAGGCAGTCGCCAGTTCGCTTATTTCTCACAGACACCGATTTTTACATTGGCTAAGTTTGAGAATTTTTCTTTGGACTTGGGAGTCGATATCAAAATGGATTGGGATAAATTCTATTCAGTAATTCCAGTAATGAATGAGACGCTTCGTTCTGAAGTGGCTTATTATGTTTCCAACGAATATATAGATGATGTTATGGAACGTCTTAGAGACGCTGAAACTATACTTGTTATAGAAAAAAATGTGGTGGGATACATCAGGCGTGCTATTGTCTCTGCTGCTTTAGGAAAAAAAGAACTCATAATGGAGATGTCTATCAAGGCTCGTAACATCATGCTGTCTAACATCGACCAGTTTCCAATTTTTTATAAGTCTGACTCTTACCGGTTGCCGGAAAACTCTATCGCCGGTACTGGTGGAGTCTCTAATTTTTTGGTTTAGGTTACTCATAATCTTTTGTTTCCCCCGATGTTCGGCGTAACCTGTAACAAAGGGGGACTTTTTTAAACCTTATGTGATATGAACATCGACATCAAAGCTCCGTTATCCTGGAATGAATTATCACTTAGCGACCTCAAGCACGTCGCTTACGTGATGATGTTGCCCGAAATAGACAGAACTCACGCATCGATATTGTTATTCTGTAAACTTGCAGGACTCAAGATGAAAAAGAACATCGCAGGTTCCGTCTTTTTCAAAAAGGGCAAACTGAAATTCATTCTCGAACCATACCAGCTAATGGATTTCTCGCAAAGATTCAATTATATCTTTGACGAAAAACCATGCGATATCGTCAACCCGACTAAGATAGATCCTCACCTCATCGATGTGAAGTTCGGCGACTACTATTTCGCCAACGCCATGATGATGCGCTATCAGTTCACCGGAGAAAAAAAGTTTGTCCGCCAGGCACTCAAGACACTCGGACAAAGAACCATCTACCTTTCAAAAATGAAAGGTCAGATGATATGGATATGGTGGATGGGAGTACAGTCATACCTCCAGGATCTTTATCCTCTCGTCTTCCCGAAAGGTGGCGACGACAGCAGCGATAAGACATCATATCAGATATTACAAGACATATATCTTATGTTGAACGAGAACCGACCGCAAGACAACCGGCATATCGCTGATTCAGAACTTCACAGCGTACTGTCGGTACTTCAGAACAAGATAGAACAATACAACAGAGAAAAGGAGGCGTTAAAGAAATGAGATACTATAAAAACAGATGGAAAGGATACCTTGAAGTCCACGAGACGATAGCAGGTTTTTCATGTTTCCTTTGTAACGATGAGGAATTTACTCGCACTGTGCTTACCCGAAGCAGAATGGAAGAACTTGAGATAGCAATACCAAGAGATTATAAACTTACATATAAAACCCGCGAAGAAGCCGATAAGATGTTGTCATACATCGCAAAACACAACGGATTCTCCGAAGTTCTGAGGTCCTGAGAAAACCCATTGCTATCTCATTCGTTCAATTTTCATAAGTGTTATTAATTTTGATTTAGTTCGTTGTTGGGTCGCCATCTCCCCGATGCGCGACTCAACTTTTTTTGTTAAAAAATAAAAAAAATATCTTTTTTTCTTGTATAATGATAGATTTTTGTCTATCTTTGCAATGTCAATTAAACAAATTCCTCATGAGAACAGTTGAATTGAAAAGGAAATTGCAGAAAGCTGGCTGTTATTTCCTCTGTGAGGGAAAAAATCACGAATGGTGGTTCAGTCCGATAACGAACCAAAAGTTTCAAGTCCCAAGGCATGCAAGTGAGGACATCAGGACACCCCTCAAAAAACAAATCAGCAAGCAGTCTGGGGTTAATCTTTAACCCAGGCTGTTCTTTGAAAGAAAGACTTAAAACTTAAAAATATGGAAACAGTTAAAGTTATTATCGAACGTAACGACAACGGAAACTATCAGGCAGTTCCGCAAATGGACGAAAACATCGCTTTCTTCGGAATGGGTAAAACCGTAGAAGAAGCAATGGAAGACCTTCAAAATTCCTACATGGAAGCCAAAGTAATGGAACCGGGACTTCCGGAAATGAATTTTGAGTGCATGTACGATACAGCAAGTTTCTTGCAGATGTTTAAAGGGAAAATGAATTTGTCTGACTTGCAAACCATAACAGGTGTAAACCGCAAGCAGCTTAACCATTATGTTACAGGTCATAGAAAACCATCTCCTAAAACCGTACAGCGTATCCAGGAAGGTATAAAAAAATATGCTGAAGACTTAAGCCGTATTGTTCTTATATAAACTTGCAACATTACTTCCAACATTTCATACAACATAAAGCGGTCCGTCTCAAGACCGCTTTTTTTATTCTTTCCAATCTTCGATAAATTGTGATAATTTAGCAAGTTTCCGTATATTTGCCACACGAACTAAATTATATTATGAATTTTATTGTATTAGACTTTGAAACAGCGACTGAATCGCGTGCTTCAGCGTGTGAAGTCGGTTTATGTGTGGTAGAAAACAATGAGATTGTTTCTTCAAAATCATGGTTGATTAAGCCACCGCAAAACAAATATTTGTATGCAAACATTTCCATTCATGGAATAACGCCGGATATGACGGAAGACTCAAAAGAGTTCCCCGAAGTATGGAAAGAAGTTTGCGAGATAATCAGCGGCAAAGACGTAATCGCTCACTATTCACCTTTCGATATGGGTGTGATACGTGACGAATGCG
>SUWT01000076.1 GCA_015061335.1 Lentimicrobiaceae bacterium
TCAACGCCCTCAAAAACGTCAAGATCTGCGACCCCGCCATCGGCTCCGGAGCCTTCCCCATGGGATTGTTGAACGAACTCCTCCGCTGCCGTCAGGCATTGGAACAAATTCGTACGGACGTGGCTTGCCGCGTCCCTACAATCATCAATTCCCTCCTCAAAACGGAGATAATCCAAAACAACATCTACGGCGTCGATATCGAAAAAGGAGCCGTCGATATAGCCCGTCTGCGTTTCTGGCTCAGCATCGTCGTCGATGAAGAAAAAGCCTCGCCACTGCCCAACTTAGACTACAAGATCATGCAAGGCAACTCCCTCATCGAGAGCTACAAAAGCATGGACCTCAGCCGACTCACCTACGACAACAAAGACAAGTCGCACATCACCGAATACTCCATCTTCGACGACGACACCAACCAGCTGCAGCGACGAGTCACCCAGCTCCTCACGCAATACTATTCCTGCTCCGACCACGAGCAGAAACACCGTCTGCAACGCGACATCAGCCACGCCATCAGCCAGCAGTTAGAACTCCAGAAGTTCGACCCCGCCATCCTCCACGAGCTGAAGCACATCAACCTCGCCGAGAACACCCACTTCTTCCTCTGGCACACCTGGTTCAGCGACGTCTTCGCAAAAGGAGGCTTCGATATTGTGATAGGAAATCCGCCGTATGTGAAAGAATACACAAACCGTAAAGCGTTTGATGGCTTCCGTGAAGTAAGTCCATACTATATGGGAAAAATGGATTTATGGTATGGTTTTGCATGTCACGGAATAGATCTGTTAAAACAAGAAGGCACATTATGTTTTATTGCTCAAAACAATTGGACCACAAGTGCAGGTGCTAAAAAAATGCGCAATAAAGTAATTAGCGACAGTCAAATATTACAATTACTTGATTTTAATACCTACATGGTATTTGAAAACGCCGAAATTCAGACAATGATAATGTTATTCAAACGAAATCAAAATATTGATAATTATAAATTTGATTACAGAACAATAACTCATAACAATGAAAAAGACGATATGATTGCATTATTGGAAAAAAGGTATCGAAACACGAAATACACAACACCAATAATCAATCGCAATTCTTTGAAAAATCAGTTACTTACATTTAGCGACAACAACTTGATATTTGACAAAATAACAAAAAATAAAACTTATCTTCAAGATAATGAAATTGCACAAGGCATTGTATTTCCTCAAGATTATTTAAATAAACAAGGTGCCAATAAATTAGGCAATAAATATCCTGTTGGAACAGGTATCTTCGGATTAAATAAATCTGAAAAAGATGCCTTGACATTATCGAAAAAGGAAATGGAACTCATACGACCATATTTCTCGACAGAACAGATACATCGATATTATACAAATCCTAATAACACACAATGGTTGATCTATACCGATTCATCTTTCAAACATTCTGACAGCATGGATAATTATCCAAACATAAAAAAGCATTTGGATAAATTCATTGATATTTTTACATCTGACAATAAACCTTATGGATTACATAGAAGTAGGAAAGAATCATTTTTCCAAGGAGAAAAGATTATATCTTTACGCAAGTGCGTAGGACAACCTTGTTTCTCTTATTCAGATTTTGATTGTTATGTAACGCAAACATTCTTTAGTATCAAATCTTTACGTTGGAACATGAAATTTCTGACAGGAATCCTTAATTCAAAATTAATCGCATTTTGGCTAAAGAATAAAGGAAAGATGCAAGGAAGTAACTATCAAATTGATAAAGAACCATTATTAGGAATACCACTCCCTATTTTAGATGACTCTAAACAACAACCTATTATCAATATAGTTGAGCAAATCCTTATTCTCAAAGAAGCAGATCCACAAGCTGATACATCTATATTGGAAAAAGAAATTGATACTGTAGTTTACAATCTTTATGGTTTAACAGAAGAAGAAATTAGAGTTGTAGAGGGAGATAAGAAAATCGTGTCAGTCTGACATGATTTCTTGCATAAAAGATTGACATAGGTGTTGTTATGTTGTATATTTGTATAGATAATAAATAATTAAGACAAATGAATAAATTTTTAAATAATAAAGAAGATAGTACTAATTACAAAAACAAAGATAGGAAATTATGAGTAAGACTTTAGTGATATTAGGAAATGGTTTTGATTTAGATTTAGGTTGGAAAACCTCTTATAATGATTTTTATTTATCAAAGAAACAACGTTTTAATGAGTTTAACGGAATGCCATACATTCAAGAAATGATAAGTAAAGGTCATTGGAACAATTTAGAAGGTTATTTAAGGAATTGCGTTGTCAACGCAACAAATAACACTATTGAATCTCTTAACTATTTTTGGATTATGTGTAGAAATCTTATAGGTGAATATCTTAGGAAAAACACCTCTGCTATTTATAATACAAATCATGAAAGTTGTGCATATAAATTCTTAAAAACATTATCTTCTTCCAACGTTATTTCTTTCAATTACACAAACCCATTTAAGATGCTAGGGATAGATAATATCGACATATTACACTTACATGGCAGTTTAGACAAAATAATTTCTGGTGCAGAAATTAGATTAGGAATTGACTCTACTGTAATATCAGAAAATACATTAGCAAAAGACGAATTGCTTAAATATATAATTAAAACCTATGAGAACAGTAATATCGATGTATTTTATAATGAATTGAAAAAATCAGAAAATATAATCATATATGGGCATTCGTTTGGCATAACTGATTCTGACTATTTCAAATCATTCTTTAAGGCTATTATTGATGGAAAACTTATGAATAAGAACATTTATATCGTGACCTACAACGATAAGAGTCTACAAGATATAAAAGACAATATGTTATCATATGGGATTGATTATTCCGAACTAGTATTTTCAAAAAACGTAGAAATAAATACCATTTTCACATCAAAAGGAAAAGATGACGAAGCATTTCTGAACATGTTATCAAATGTATCCTTATAATATCCAAATCAACTATAAATCAACAATCCCAGCATAATCTTCTTTAGGACATTGCTGGGATTGTTGGTTGGTTAAGGATTGCAAAACGGTTATATACCTATTAAATTTTCATTTACACAAAATTATGGATAGTGCCAACAAAAGACAAGTAACTTGAGTGTTTTACATCCCATCACTTGTCTTTTTTCACACAATTACAAACCTCTTTTAACAATATTACCAAAACAAATAAGAATTACTGTCAAAATAACCTTAATACCTATTCTTCCTCCCAAATATTCATAAGAGTTTGGACTAATTTTTCATCTTTCGTTAATGTCTGTAAAGTCGACTTTTGATATCCTGTATATTTTAAATACTTAACAGTTCCTATTCGCAATTTTTTGCATTTATCCCACTCTTTATAAAAAACTAAAGAAGCTGTATAGTGTTCTATTTTCTGCCATAAATAGTCTGATAATGCACTTTTTGACAACATTAAATGTATATGAAAGAATGAATGTTGAATGAATTGTAATGCATTAGCATCTGACCAATTATGACCCAAAATAAATAAGAACACATAATACATGGGTGGAGTGTAATGATTGCAATTACATAGTACATTCCAAATATTACTACCAGCTTCTTTCACTTCTTTGGATTCTGGATCAACAAAGTTTATCAAGAATGATATGACTGATGAAGTGAGGTAATTTTGCATTTTAACCCAACTTAAAATATCACTCACTTTGGTTTTACAATATTCACACAATACTGGCTCTAAATTACTTTCATTTGATGTATTCAAATACTCCATCACATCAAAAGTAATGTTGGGTACATGGTTAACAAAACAACTCATGATAGTCTTATCTATTATGTGATGACTATACAAAACAATTATAAATAACCTATCCCATGCATCAAAATCACAAAAACAATATTTTCTAAATAAATCATATGTGTGAACAAAACGTTCCTCTGGAAAATCTACCCAAAAACTATACTTTAATATATTGGGATTAGCCACTACAAGCGACATATATAGTGACCAATCATTTTGAGCAATATAGTAATAGTCATTAATATTGAGATATTTATCTGATTCTTTCAAAATACGTTTACCAGTCTCATTCAATACCTTTGCATTAACTAAAGCTATCAAAAAATTAACAAATTCGATTAAACCTTCCTCTTCTTTTAAAAGAGTAACCCTCTGCATATAATCGATAATATCATAATCTATCCATTCGTCTGCCACCTCTGTTACCAGTTCTTTTAATACAACAGATTCCGATGAGAAAAGATTAGATATATTCTTTTTGCAAAAAGTTGCTTTTAAACTTACTCCATCGGTTATCGAAGGGAATGTTTCTTTTAGCAAACTTAAAATGTGTATAAATGGTGGAGTATCTGATGCTTGTGCAATAATATCATCAAGATACTTTAACAACAAACCTACACTACATAATCTATTAGGCAGATCTCCGATATCATTAGAAAATATTCTTAATGCCTCACTTGTGTCAGAACCACTTCTAATCATTGTTCCGCATATAGATCTTAACCCTTCACAAATTCCATCAATAAAAGTATGAGAATCCCTAACTATATTCGATAAACTATCCTTAGCTGATACAGCAAATTGTAAATTGTACTCAATTATACTATGTTTACGACCATATGCAGAACCAGAACACATTGCTATATTCTTTAAGAAACCAATAGGAAGATATTGTAGAAGCAATAAGATTAAATGTTGATAATAACATGATTCATGCTCAACTTGATATAGCATTCTAATGTTAGGATCTCTATTTATGAGGTTTGTATATAGCCAAATTAACATATCCTCTTGAAACATATCATATATACTACCACTTGCTGATGGAGTATATTTAATAATTTCTGAGTAAAAGGAATACTCTCCCTTAGTTGGTCTCTTAAATATGTCTAATAGTAACCTAAAATCAAACTTCTCATCTAAATTTGTCAAATCGATAATTAACGAGTGAGTCCACACACATCCTGGACGCTCCATATCATCTGCATACCAGCTTTTGGCCACTACATAATGTTGACAATCTGATAACGGATACGTTGTTATATATGAATTATCTTTACTGCCAGAAAATTCTGACCAGTCACTAAGCATCTTCATCATATCATCATCTTGTGCAGACAATGGATAAGACGATGCTAATCGATTATGTCCTTGACTATATCCGTGAAGAGCTTGATGTATAATCATATTAGTCAAAAATTAAAAAGTTGAGAGGTATTGTCAAATCATGGCACTTATTCCCATCCTTATCAACTATATATGCACGTGTTCCACTTTCCGTTCTCTCGATTAATTTATTTTGAGTATTCTCATCATTATCGTATTCATCACCTTGAGCACTAACCCCAAAGATATAAGTATTAGGGAAATAATGCATGATAAAGTTATACAAAAATGGTGCACGTTCTGATAGCATTGATACAGGTGAAATATAATCTTCATGGTATTTATCCCATGAAGATAATCCAATAGCCAATTTTTTCCATGTTAGGATATTGTATAATTCCTTTAATATCAAAATGTTTTGGACTTCTGGAGACATATCTTTTAATGTGAACAATGGAGGCTCTTTAGTTTTATCAATAGGTTCTGTTTCTCCAATTTGCTCTTTTAAAAAATCTTTCGGCCATTCATTGACAAACAATAACAAAGCATCTGGTTTATCGGTCCAACCTGTAATAACATCTGAATTCATGCGAACAATTGATTCATAATCCTCTCCTGCAATATCAGGAAGAGACACCGTAAATGATTTATTATCTATCAGTCTTACCAAATTTAAATCAATATTATTAACATAACCTCTGGTTGTACGTTCCATCTTTTGAAGACTAAGCCATGGATCAATCAATTTATTCAAATAAGACAAATCTTCTGGGTTCTCAGATAAAGTCAACATCTGTCCAGCTATAGGTCTTTGAAGCATATATGCTAAAGCTCCAATATATGTTGATTTGCCTGCTGCAGGCAAACCTGCTATTAAACATTTTGCCATAATATTATTATTTTAACATTGATTTTACCCAATCTAATTTTGAGAAATCATTTTCTCCTTGAATATTCATCCTGGTATTGTCGATAATATCTAACAATAATTTCTTAACCGTTTCACTTTCTACTTGATTTGAAATCACCTCTACACTATCCCCTATAGGTATATGCAAAATATCATTCATAGTATCAAGGAAACGTTGTTTCTCAAGTTTGTATTTTTCCTCTTTACCTTCAGTTAGATCTAACTTATTAAACAAGAACTGAATCTTAACACTGTCCCTAAACGATGAAGTTTCATGCATATTTTGAATTAGCTGAGAATATTGATTTTGCATATTAAGTCTACCATTATTTACTAGTTTTCCGCAATCTACAAAGAATAATATTCTGTCGGCATTTCTAAGCAAAACATCCTTTTCTAAATTTGCTTTTTTATTTCTATAATCATCATAATCTTCACCAGAGTGGTCTGATATAACCACGACTTTATCTCCATGTTTAGGATGAGAAAAACGTAAGGTCAACAAATGTGGTTCTCCTCGTATCGTTCGTCTCGTCTGTGGTGTGATTTCATCGTATTCTTGAGATATTCTGCGCAAATACACTCTGCGTTCAAAACCGGTTAATGTATCTGAATCATAGAACATATAATCGCCAATATTTCCATCTGTTAAAAGCATATGATAACAAGATGCAATAAACGAAGTCTTACCAAATCCAACAAATCCAACTAGCACTGTAATTTCAGGTTTTGTCATAGATATCAAGCTATTGATTTTTTCATCATTATCTAAAGCTTCCCCAATAAAACTTCCTATATTGTAAGCGTCTATATCATTGGGACTAGAAGATGATGAATTTTGAATTGTGCCTTTAATCAAATCAATTTTTTCGCTCATACCAATATTAATTTAATGTTGCAATTATCTTTTCAGTTAAAAGTTCATAGTATAGGTAAACTACAAATTCCTTTATTGGTAGTATTAAATCTCCAATAGGTTTCTCATTTTTACCTTTTACCATAAATAATATGATAGAGGTTTCACTGCAATCAAAATTGTATTTACAACCATACTGTACTATATCATCTATGATATTTGACAACTTTTTACGTTTTTTATCATCTTTATCATTAAGTAGTAATTCTATAATTCTATTTAAGTCCAAATTATAGAAATAATATGTAAGATTATTAAACATATTATATAATCCCATATATACTCTTACATAAGGATTTTCAATATTTTGAATCGTATCAGAAGTTAGCAAACGCTCAATCCTAAACAATTCTGCTTCTTTAAACACTAATCTAAGATCATCAGCCTGTTCTTCCGGAATTTCTAATGGAAAATCTGCATCTGGCACTTCTGAACACAACTCTGTATGTAAATTTTCATTTACTTTATCTATATTCTTAAGATATTTTGACAAATGCAAATCATATGCACTAAGAATAATATCTATATTTGGCATAGAACGTTTCATCGCCTTAGCCGTTAGCATATAGTTCATTAGTTTACTTGCACAAATGGCTTTATTACAATCGTTATTATTATTCAATATTGTATTCAACACCACATATTGAGACAGACGTATAAAAACCTCATTTGTAGGGTTTTCATTAAATTCCTGCTCAATCATATTTTTACCAATATGATCTTTAAATGATACTGGAATATCCCCTGTCACAAATCCTACAACCAACTCATCAACACGCTCAAATTCGTTATTGTTTTTATATGTCAAACAAGCAGTCTCAAGTATATTGATAAGTTCTTCACTATAAGGGATTGCTGTTACTCCCTCTAACATTTTTTTTAAACTTATGTTCATACTATTAACGGTTAATTAAGTTCCATAATTCTAACAAACGATTTTCAGATTGTACATTATTTAAAAATTCAATACAATTTTTATTGTATGATTTGTTTTCATCATACTGATGATGCATCTGCCTCATAATAGATTTTGGATTATCTAATTGTAAGAATTTGTATTTCACTGTTCTCTCTGAGATTCCATCAGGCAATACATCAACCTGAACTTGCGATTCTTTAAAAAAACGATTATTATGCTTTTTAAGAGGCAATATAAAATTCTTTGATTCAAAAGTATTATCGTTGAATACTTTCTTTCCCTTATCAAATTGTGCTACTTTTAATCCAACTGATAGATTGTCAACATTACCATTATTTAAAACATTCAACTCAAGTATGTTATAAACTGAAAAATATCCATCAGACTTATCATTTTCATTTTGCTGTGGTTGTAGAGCACCAGAATGAATATGAATCACACCATTATTATTAGAAGCAGGTTGATGTAAATGTCCAAAAATCTGTACCTGGAAATTCTCATCTAGAACACGTTCAATTTCTTCTCCACGAACAAGTTTTGAAGTAGGATGATGCATCATAACAATGTTAACATTACCTTCATTGCATGCGCTCGTACAATAGCTTAATTGGGACAAAAATAATTTATGACCTTTCCCAAAATCATCTATGTCATACCAATCTGAACACAATGAAGTATTCATTGCATATAAAATTACAGGATAATCACCAAGGTAGCCAAGCACCGTCACCATGTATGCTTTATCCTCATCATTATTGTAAACTACACCTTCTCCATCATCCAAACATTTAGTCATAAGAGGTTCTGTACTTACCATCTTTACGGCAAAGTCTTGATAATCCTTAAATGGTTGATATAAATCTTTGAATTTGGAAAAATCCGTTCCTAATAAATTTATGAACAAACGATCCGAATCAATTTTTTCACTGGATAATCCCGCATTGATCAAATGTCTTATGCTTTCATTTGGAGTAGAAAAATTTTTATCATGATTTCCTGGTACAATATACACTTGTTCTGGTTTACAATCAACTGCATTGCAAAGTTTTTCAAAAAACTTATGAGCTGCTTCATACTCATCTTTATCCCCTTTAAACGCAATGTCTCCACTTACCAATATACAATCTATTGGACCATTTGCCATTCTATAATCTTCTACATCTTTTAGAAAAGCTCTTCTTAGTACGGCATGTGGATCAACCTCCTCACAAAGAGATAGAAAGTGTATATCAGAAAGCAATAAAAATCTAAGCATATTCTTTCAATTAATTATTTAGAATCCAATATATTATTTGAGCATACACCCTGCATATGCTAATGCACTCTAGCTTATTTGCAAAAATAATAATTTTTTCTTTAAAGGACATCTATTTAAGCTTTTAAATAATCTAAAACGAGTCACTAATAATTTAAATGGAAAACTTCGATTCAAAATCAAACATTGTTATTGACTTTGTTATTATGTCATATGCTTAATTAAACTATTGCCTACGATTAAATTTCGCTATGGATATGGGTAGCCATTCGCCAACTCTCAGATTTTGGAATTCTCAAATTCCAACTACGCCGTTTTCTTCTCCCTCTTCTTGCCGTATTCATTATGAATCTCAAACATCGTGTAATTCTCCGCAAGCATATTCTGTATATCCTGTCGTCGGTAGTAAATCTTACGCCCAATCTT
>SUWT01000077.1 GCA_015061335.1 Lentimicrobiaceae bacterium
TCCCTCAGAATGTCCCTCAGAATGTCCCTCACAGCAGCGACAAATCTCTTGATTTATGGATAGAAGAACAAATAAGAATTAATCCTAAAATAACAACGGACGAATTGGCAAAACTATCTGATAAAACCTCTAAAACAATCAAACGTCACATAGCGAAGATGCCACATATCAAATACATAGGTAGAGGAAGTAACGGACACTGGGAAGTTACACAATCTATAAAATCTAAGAGATTATAGAATTAGACAATGGCGCCAAAGTCACCTCAACCTACGGCTATAATCTCGGCGATGTTATATTCTTTGAATGACGACTTCCTCCGAACATGCTCCGTACCAAGTTCGTACCAAGTTCGAGAGAAGCATTTGTTTTATGGCAGCCGCCATGCGTTAGGGATTGGAGCGGCATCCTTTTGGAGCGGGGAACTGGGAACGGGGAGCAGGGCACTGAGCTTGTCGAAGTGACCGTCGTTTTGAGCAGGGAACTGGGAGCAGGGAGCAAAGATAGAGTAGAAAGCCCGACGGCTTCGCCGGAACGCCCAAAACAATGTACAATTAACAATTAACAATGTACAATTAACAATGGATGGTTTAATATCCTCGTAACTCCTCGCGATACGCGAAGCATCCAAAATCATTTCGCGCAAATTTCGCGTTCATTCGCGGACAACCTTCATCAGTGTAAATTTCGTGATAATTCGTGGACAATCTCTTTGACTTTTTTTATTATCTTTGCAAAAATAAAATTACTATGGCTTTGAATTGTGGAATTATTGGCTTGACCAATACAGGAAAAACAACTATATTTAATTGTATCTCAAATACTAAGGCAGAGATTGGAGGTTTTGCTACCAAGACAAATATTGGTATGTGTGAAGTTCGTGATGAGCGACTGAAACTTATAGACGACATATCTCATTCCAAGAGAATTGTCCCTGCTACGGTAGAGATCGTGGATTTGCCTGGATTAAGCAAAGGGGGTGAGGGCGTCGGCAACAAGCTTCTTGCTGAGGTGCAGACTGTTGACGCTTTGATTCATGTTCTTCGTTGTTTTGATGATGAAAATATCCCCCATAGCGAAGGTAGCATTGACCCAGTACGCGATATGGAACTCGTTGACTTAGAACTTCAAGTGCGTGACCTCGACCTCGTGACTCGTAAACTGCAACGTGTTGAGAAACTGATGAAAAACGGCGAGAAAGACAATAAGAAGGCTTACGAAGTTCTTAGCGTTTATAAAGAAGCACTTGAAAACATGCAGAATGCTCGTGATGCCAAAGTCGCTGATGAGGATAGAAAGTATATTCAGGACATTCAATTGCTTACGGCAAAACCTATAATGTATGTATGTAATGTTGATGATGCTTCTGCACTTACAGGAAACAAATATTCTGAAGCCGTGAAAGCCTCTCTCAAAGAAGGAGATGAGATGCTTGTTATAGCTGGTAAGTTAGAATCTGAGATTGCGGAGCTTGACGATGATGACAAGGCAATGTTTATGGAAGATGCTGGATTGACAGAACCTGGCGTTAACAAACTCGTCCGTTACGCTTACAGCACTCTGAAGTTACAGTCGTTCTTCACCACAGGTCCTGACGAGACTCGCGCTTGGACAATACATATCGGCGACACAGCTCCTATGGCTGCTGGCGTGATACACTCCGACCTGCAACGCGGCTTCATCCGCGCTGAAGTGATGAGCACCGACGACTTCCTGAAATATAAGTCGGAAGCTGCTGTCAAAGAAGCTGGTAAATTCCGCGTAGAAGGTAAGAATTACATCGTCCAAGACGGCGATATTTTAAATATTAGATTTAATGTTTAATATGGTTTAAGGTTTAAAGCTTAAGGTTGTTTGAACGACAACTTTAGCCTTTAGCCTTTAGCCTTTAGCCAGAAAATATGCAAGAATACGTAGTATTAGTAGATGCAGATGACAATCCTATCGGTTTGATGGAGAAGATGGAAGCCCATATCAAGGCTGAGTTACATCGTGCGTTCTCAATTTTCATTTTTAATACTAAAGGTGAGATGTTGCTTCAGCAGAGAGCCTTTTCTAAGTATCATACACCAGGCTTATGGACAAATACATGCTGTTCGCATCCTCGTCATGAAGAAAGTTATGAAGATGCTGCAGAACGTCGTCTGAAAGAAGAAATGGGCATGTGTTGTGAACTTAAAGAAGCATTTTATTTCACATATAAAGCAGATGTTAATCAAGGGCTTATAGAACATGAAATTGACCACGTCTTCATTGGGATAACAGATGATACTCCTATAATAAACGCTGATGAAGTGGCTTCATGGAAGTATGAGACGATGGAAAATGTGCGTCACGATATTAATGTAAATCCACAGAATTACACAGCCTGGTTTAAGATAGCTTTTGAAGAAGTGCTAAAACATTATAATGAATAAATTATGGAACATGCGAACTACCCTTTTCTTAAAGAACTAAGGGATGACAGATTCTTCCTTTTTGCAGGACCATGTGTCATCGAGGATGAAGATTCTCCTTATAAAATAGCTGAGAGATTAAATGTTATTTGCAAACGATACGACATACCTTACGCATTTAAGGGCTCATATCGTAAGGCTAATCGTTCTCGTTTGGATTCTTTTATGGGTATTGGTGATGAGAAGGCTTTGAAAGTCCTGAAAGGAATAAAAGATGAGTTTAATATTCCTGTTGTTACTGATATTCATGCTGTTGAAGAAGCTGATATGGCAGCAGAATATGTAGATATTCTGCAGATACCGGCATTTTTGTGCAGACAGACAGATTTGTTGATAGCAGCGGCTAAGACTGGAAAAATAGTTAATATTAAAAAAGGACAGTTCTTGTCTGGAGCATCGATGAAATTTGCCGTTGATAAGGTAAGACAATCAGGTAATAATGCAGTGATGCTTACAGAACGTGGTAATTTCTTTGGCTATCAGGATCTTGTTGTTGATTATAGAAATATTTATGATATGAAACAATGTGATGTTCCTGTTGTCATGGATGTTACTCATTCTTTACAACAACCTAATCAGACATCAGGAGTGACAGGGGGAAAACCTGAACTTATTTCATTGATTTCCAAAGCTGCCATATCTGTTGGAGCTGATGGTATATTCATGGAGACTCATCCAAATCCTGCAAAAGCGAAATCAGATGGTGCAAATATGTTGCAATTGGATTTGGTGGAGGCTTTGTTGGAACAACTAATAAGAATCAAAGAGGTCATCAGATAATTCTTTACTTTAGGTATATTTTTAAAAAACATTAAAAATGAATTTGTTATGAGAAAATCTTACTTTTTTTTATTGTTAAACCTGGTATTTGCTTTTAGTTTGTCAGCGCAAATAACTCTTTTAGAAACTGGTTTTGAAGGACCTGGCTTCGATGAAGGTTGGACTATAGGTGTATCACAAGGTATAGATGTCGAACCAGAGGATTATCCTGAAACAGGTCTCGACCCATGGGAAAAATGGGATATCACAGAAACAACAGCTTTCGGTTATGTTCACTCTGGCGATTCTGCAGCTTGGATTGGAGGAACATTATATGATGAACCTACTCATGATTGGTTAATGACACCTAGAATAACATTGCCTGAAAATTCTCAAACTGTAATACATTATTGGTTATGGTATCATTCCGAAATGACATACGTCAATAGATTCTATATCATGATATATGACTTTGAGAGTTCATCTTGGAATCAGGCTTATTTGTTAGCTAACGACTTCAACTCTCCTTATCATTATATTGAAGAATATAAATTAGATATAACAGAATGGAAAGGCAAGGATATTATGATAGCATTCGTTAAGAATGGCACATATCAGATGGCTATGGATGATATTAGAGTTGTTTCTTATGATAATACATCATTAGATGATATTAGTGGTACAGGCTATAGTATATATCCAAATCCGGCAAAGGATGTCTTAAATGTTGAGACAGAAATTATTCCGGATAATAACATTTTGACTATCAGTGATATTACAGGAAGAAATATCATTTCCATTACAATAAATAATAATAATTCACAGATAGATATTAGCGAACTAAAGAACGGTATTTATTTTGTTCAGTTTGCTGATCTAAAGAGGAAGTTAGTTGTCAGATAAGGATAATTTAAATGTATAAAGAAGCTGTCATATTATGAAGTGACAGCTTCTTTTATATTAGTGAAAAAATATAAAGCCAAAATAAGCTCTTGGTCCAGTAGGTATAAACAGATCGTCATTGCCAAAACCAAATAACAGATCTATTTTAAATGTCAGATGTACTGCATCTGAGATACAGTAATCGCATCCTACAATAGGATCTACGGCGAAGAACGGTGTCTTATTTATAACCACATCTTGTTCTTTATTCCAATCGTGGTTATTGCCATCGAATATGAAACAATCCGTTAAAGTGCCTCCGCCGATAGTGATACCGCAATATGGCATAAACCTGCCCAATGTCCAGTAGAAATCGTTTAGCAATCCAGCCCAGAATGTTTTCATAAAACTTCCGTTATTCATAGGATTTACCGTAGATACATAACCTTCTGTACCAATACGATAGTGGTTTCCAATATGAAATCTTATCGCACCGCCGATGCCTTTTGTTATACCTTCAGCTTTGTAGTCAAGAGGTTTGACATTTGTTGACACATAACCGAGATGAAGCATCATGCCACCATCATAACCGTTGAAAAACTTCCGCGAATCTTCAGTATTTGTCCGCGAATCGTCGCTAAAATCACGCGAATTATTTTTTGTATTAATATCTTGTGAGTATATGCTTGATGATATAATACAAAATAATAAAAGTAATAATATCTTCATAAATTAATCTTATTCCCTAACTCCTAATTCCTAATTCCAAACTTAATCAATATCTTTAAAAGTAAGCATCGGAATATTAAGATTGAAGAAGGCATCTTTATCTAATTTATCCTTAAAAATAAAATCGAAGAACCCTTTACGATAAGCTATAAATGAACTCAAACTGATGTCATTACGTTCACAGAATATCTTCAGAGCCTGAGGAGCATTATCGGTATGAACAAGCTGAAAATGTATTTCACCTTCATAATCTATATCCAGAAAAGCCTGTTCCAGCTCTTCCATTTTTATTGCTTCATTCTGACTCTCAGAATCTTCCATGAAATGTATTACATGAATATGTGGCTTATATGGTCGTAAAATATTGAATATCCTGTCGATTGTATTAATGTCATATTCACTGAAATCTGTTGCATATACTACCTCTTTACTTTCTCTCCAATTATATCCATTAGGGATGAAAAGCATCGGGACATCACATTTCGTCATGACACTCTTTACTAGACTTCCTTCAAGAAAACGTTTCCCGCCTTTACCGCGTGTACCCATTAGAATCAGGTCAGGATTTTCCTTTTTAGAAAGTTCAATTAATTCATTTTCAGGGTCACCACTAACTAAAACAGAACGTACAATGATATTATCAACACCTTCTTTGTTAATTAAATCAGTAAGATATTGTGTCTTATCATGCATGACTTGTTGAGAATTCTTCTCAAGTTCGATAAATATTTCTGTGGTGAAGTAATTATCAGTATCCATATTGCCTGGATAACTGTTGTTTCCAACAAACACATTATCCATATATGCATGAAATATGATAATTTCACCGCCTGTATCTCTCAAAAAATCAATGGCGTATGGTAAAAGTACTTTGTTTTCTTCACTAAAATCAGTAGATAGTATAATTTTCATCTTAAACAAATTGATTGTACAAAGATAATAATTTTCTTAAAAATTATTATTCAAAACTATATTTTTTAAAATTAAAATAATATATATTTGTAATAATAGAACTTAAAATCACATTTATGATAAAACGTAAGATTATCAACAAGATAGAAGAATATCTTCAATCGAAGTCAGATAAATTATTAGTATTAGATGGAACACGTCAGGTAGGAAAAAGTTTTCTTATTCGTGAAATATGTAAGAAAAAATATGATAATTATATCGAGGTTGATTTAAAAAATGATAAAGAGAATGCGAAGGTGTTTTCCAAAATTAATAGTGTCGATAAATTTTATAAGGCACTAAATCTAGATGATGATAATCATGATTTTGTATCAACAATAATTTTTCTTGACGAAATACAAACATATACTAATATTTTAATTTTACTGAAATCATTGCTTGATGATAAAAGACTTAAATTTATAGCCGCTTCATTTTCATTGAATCTTACATTAGAGAAAGAAAAGATAAACCCTGACTTTATTGAAGTAGTAGATTTATATCCTCTTGATTTTGAAGAGTTTCTTTGGGCGAATAATTATGATGAAAGATATATTGATATTATACGTTCATATTATGAAAAACAAGAACGATTACCAGATCACTTCCATAAAAATCTGATTAGAAATTTTAAGAATTATATACTCGTCGGTGGTATGCCAGAAGCAGTCAGTTGTTTCCTAAAAACAAATAATATTAATGAGGTCAGAAAAATACATGATAGGATAATTGATGTTTTCTTTGATACCATAATAGAATACGAAAATCTTTCAAGAAAAAGACTCAAACTAAAACATATTTATGATTTAATTCCATATATCCTAAATTCCACCAACAATAGAATCATTATAAAAAATATTGAGGGTAAGATAGGTGTAAGAACAAACGATTACAAAGATGAATTCGAATATCTATCTTCTTCAAAATTTATTATAGATGTAAAGGCTATCCATTTGCCGTCTTTTCCATTAAAGGAAAATATTGGCAAACAATATTTTAGATTATATCTTAATGACATTGGTTTATATTCATCCATTATTTTAAAAAATAACATCAAATGTAATGATCCACTTGATTCTTTGTACAAGAATTTTGTAGCTCAACAACTTAATTCTCAATATCATAATCTATATTATTATCGTAATATTAAAAGTGAGATAAATTTTATCATTAATGATAAAGATGATAATAGCATTATTCCGATTGAAGTCAATTCTGGCAAGCAAAATAAATATCATAAATTTCTTTCTAAGTTTATGAATACAAACAAAGATATTATTAATCAATCTATTATAATATCTGACGAAGCTGAATATTATAATATTTCCAATATTTATTATATGCCAATTTATTTTGTCATGTTTTTTAACTATGATTCTTGATTTGAGATATAATTCTTTCAAATAATTTTCCATTTTCTGCTTTATACTATCAAAAAATTAGACACTCACTGTCTAATTTTTTGACACTTTATTTTTATTGAAAAATCTTAACTCATTGATATTTAATAAATTTAATGTTTTGGCATGACTTTGGCACAATATAAATTGAAAATTGATAATTGAAAGTTGAAAATTATAAATGCTAAAGCAATGAAGTCACAAAGTCGCAAAGTCGTAAGGTCACAAAGTAGAGACGCGTCAATGTATCCTGCTATAAAACACATTGATACGTCTGGAAGTTATAAGTCACAAAGTCGCAAGGTCGCAAGGTCACAAAGTAGAGACGCATCAATGTATCCTGCTATAAAACACATTGATACGTCTAAAATAATTATAAGAACTGTTTTCATTTTATTAGTGTCTAATTTTTTGACACTCTCGCTTGCCGCGCAGTCGCTGCCGATGTCATTGGACGACTGCATGGCTTACGCGGTGGAACATTCTACTTCAGTCGGAAAGAAAATAAACGCCTTAGATGACGCTCAACAACAATATAATTCTTCAGTGGCGTCTTTGTTCCCCTCACTTTCTGCAAGCGTGTCGGGCGCAACGAATTTCGGTCGTTCCATCGACCCGGAGACTAACAACTATACCAATGTCTCGACTTTCAGCAACTCTTACGGAATCTCAGGATCAATGCCTTTGTTCACCGGACTACAAGGTATCAACACTATGCGTGCCGCTAAAGTCGCTCGTGAACGTGGCGTACAAGAATTGCAGATCTCTCGCGATGAAGTGGCGATGCAGACGATGCAGGCTTATATCGACGTGTTATATTATATAGGTACGACAGAAATAGCGGCTCAGCAGTTGGAAGATTCTCGCCTGATGCTCAAAGAAGCGAGGAAACTCTATGAAATCGGTCGCAAGAGCGCAGCGGATGTGGCGGAAGTGGAATCGCAGGAAGCCAACTACGATTATCTTCTTACTGAACAGGAAAACAATCTCGCACTTGCAAAGATTCGTCTCCGTGAGATTATGAACTTCCCTCAAGACCAAGAATTAGAATTAGTTGAAGAATTAGACATCGAATTTCTCAATATGCTTACGCCGATGGAAGAAGTCGTGAATCACGCCTTGAATAACAATGTGAAGGTCGTCTCGGCAGAACTTAACACTTCATATTCCAAGTTAAACTACAGCAGGTCAAAAGGTTATTATTATCCTTCCTTATATCTCTACGGAGGATATAACACGAGTTATTTCGTCAATATGGAAAATCAGGCAGCGTATCCGTCATTCTTGAATCAGTTTAGTAATAATATGGGTTCATACATACAGTTAGGTCTTTCGATACCAATCTTTTCCGGTTTGGAGAGAAGGTCGTCGGCGCGCATGGCGCGTAACGCATGGCGTAGTGCCGAGCTTGACGAGATTGCGGTTCGTAACTCCGTGGAGAGCGAGGTGACACAATCATATCAGCAGATGAAAGGCTACGCGAAACAATATGTCGTGGGACAGAAGAAGTTAGAAGCGGCACAACTTGCATACGATGGTATCGCCGCTAAATTCGAGAAAGGACTTGTGACAGCGATAGATTTGCAGACAGCTTCTACTACCTTGCTACAAGCCAAATCCGACTGCCTGCGCTCACGACTTCAATACGTCATAGAATACAGAATGGTGGAATATTATAATGGAGGTTTGTTGGTCAAATGACAAAAGACTAAAGACAAAAGGATTTTTTAAATTGAAAATTGAAAGGTGAAAATTGAAAATTAAATAAATAATTGGGTTTAAGGTTTAAGGCTTAAGGGAATTAGGAATTAGAAGTTAGGAATTAGGAATGTGGATAAAGACTGTTGTCTGTTGACTGTTGTCCGTTGACCCAGAAAATAAACTTTTAAACTTAAAACTCTCAACTTTAAAACTACTTTAAACTTTAAACCTTAAACTTTAAACTAAATAAAATATGATAACAAATTATTCATTACGGTATCTTTGGAAACATGGTAACAACTCTATCACGCGTGTCGTCTCTCTTTCGTTGGGCTTGATAGTGGCTCTTCTCATCTTTTCTTTTGTTGGATTGAAGCTGTCGTACAACAGATTCTTTCCCGACAAAGAACGCGTCTATCAGGTGTGGACTATCTCTCCGCACGGGGCTGACTTCCAGATGGTATTGCCTTTAGCTCCTAATATGGCTAACGATATACCGCAGATTGAGGCTACTACTCATTATACCGATGCTCTCTTACAGATAAATCATAAAGGTAACTCCTATGATGTGGGAATGCTTAATGTCAACGGCGATTTCTTCAAGGTGTTAGACTTCGGCATAATCAGCGGCGATGTCAGTCGTGTGCTTTCTCCCGAAGGTCGAG
>SUWT01000009.1 GCA_015061335.1 Lentimicrobiaceae bacterium
GCAAACGTTTGGGCGTAAAGGTTTTCGGTGGTCAAGCTGTTATCGCCGGTAACATTATCGTCCGTCAACGTGGCACAAAACACAATCCAGGTGAAAACGTAGGTTGCGGTAAAGATCATACTCTTTATGCACTCACAGACGGTATCGTACAATTCCGTAAAGTAAGAAGTAAGAACGATCGTTCATACGTTTCTGTAATCCCTGTTCAAGGTGAAATAGCAGAATAATCGCTTAAATAAAATGAGATAGAAAATCCTGGCCGAAACTTATCGGTCGGGATTTTTTTATTCCTAAACCTTAGAAACTGACTTATCCGGAAATCTCAGAATAACTCAAGCCCAAAAAAATCTTTTTTCTTTCGTCATTCATCTTTCGTCTTTTTATTATCTTTGCATATAAATTTATTATACCATGTTAGTAGTATCTTACATAAGAGAACATAAAGAAGAAGTTATCAAACGCTTGAGTATTAAGAATTTTACTCGCTTTGAATTATTGGACGAAGTTCTTCAATTAGATGATGAACGTCGTGCTGTACAACAAGAAAATGATGAAGCTCTTGCTGAAGCAAATTCGCTCGCTAAAAAGATAGGCGAACTCTATAAACAGGGCAAAGCTGACGAAGCTAACGAACTTAAAAAAAGAAATACGGAACTTAAAGAAAAAACAAAAGTCCTGGCAGAACGCGCAGAAGAGATAAAGACTCAACTTCAAAATAAACTTGTTGAGATTCCTAATACTCCGAATCTCGATGTCCCTTGCGGAAAAACGGCAGCTGATAATCTAATTGTCAGTCAGGAAGGCGAAATGCCTAAGCTTTATGAAGGAGCTGTGCCTCATTGGGATTTATTAAATAAATATCAGATCGCCGACTTCGAACTCGGTAATAAAGTCACTGGCGCAGGTTTCCCATTTTATAAAGGCGCGGGCGCAAGATTACAACGTGCTCTCATAAATTTCTTCCTCGATGAGGCTATAGATGCAGGTTATTACGAAATCCAACCTCCAATCTTGGTTAATGAAGCATCAGCTTACGCTACAGGTCAACTCCCTGATAAAGAAGCTCAGATGTATGCGGTGCCATTGGACGGAATGTATCTCATCCCTACAGCAGAAGTGCCTGTGACAAATATCTTCCGCGATAAGATAGTTCAGGAAAATCAACTTCCAATAAAGAATGTGGCTTACTCAAATTGCTTCCGTCGTGAAGCCGGTTCTTGGGGAAAGACTGTACGTGGACTCAATAGATTGCATCAATTTGATAAGGTAGAAATCGTGGAAATAGCTCATCCTGACACATCATACGAAAGATTGGAAGCAATGAAAGAACATGTCGCTAACCTTCTCCGTAAACTCGAACTTCCATTTAGAGTGTTACGCCTCTGCGGCGGCGATATGAGCTTTACTTCCGCAATGACTTACGACTACGAAGTATGGTCGGCAGCACAGGAATTATGGCTTGAGGTCAGTTCAGTATCTAATTTTGAAACATTCCAAGCTAACAGAATGAAACTTCGTTTTAAGGATAAAGATGGAAATATTCGTCTTGTCCATACTCTCAACGGTAGCGCTTTGGCATTGCCTCGTATTGTTGCAGCATTGTTGGAAAATAACCAGTGCGAAGAAGGAATAAGAGTCCCTAAAGCACTTCAAAAATACACCGGATTTGAGATTATTAAATAAAATATTTATTGTTATCTCTTTAGTTTTATTGATGGCTTGTAATAATGAGCCATCAATAAAACATATTGATAATCTGATTGATAGATTGGATGACGCAAATAAAGAGCTTCTTAAGGTAGAAAATGATTTTGATTATCTGATTTCTGAGTTTAAAAATAAAGAATCTGTTCTCAGAAGTATGAATCTTGTTGTTGAGTCACAATTGCTTCGCGCTTATCTTCAACAGTTTGAAGATGAAAGAGTCGTTATCAAAAACGATATCTTATTCTCAAATACTCAATTAAATAATCTTAGAGACGACTTTAAGGATGGTCTTTATGATGATGAAACAAGAAAAAACTATCTTGACTCTGAAGAAAGTGCTGTTAAAACTATAGAAGCAAAACTTGATTATTTTTCTGATCGTTTTGCAAATCAGAGAGAATTTTTAAAAACAATTGACAATCAATAATATATGATGTTAAGGGTACTGCGACTGACATGCTTCTATCTTTTGCTAGCCTTGTGTTGTCAGAATACATTGAAGGCTCAGGTTCAGACTAAACCTCATAAAGCAAGTCAATCGGCACAGACTCAACGTCAGATAGATGAACAACTTGCATCAAGCTTTTATAATAACAAGGAATATGACAAGGCTGGAGATCTGTATCTTAAGCTTTATACTGAGAGTAATTATTATCATCATCTTTCACGATATGTTGATTGCTTGATATTTCAGTCTGATTACAAGGAAGCGGAAAAGATTCTTAAGGCATACATTAAGAAAGACCATACTAATAATAGATGGCGGGCTCAGGTTGATGTGGCATACGTTTATTCCAAGAGTGATGGGATAGAGAAGGCGGATAAGCATCTTAAAAGACTCATAGCAGAGGTTCCTGAAAACAGAAGTTCTTTCACTCAGGTCGCTAATATGATGAGAACTAGAGGTTTTAACGAATATGCTATTATGTTATACGACCGAGGTGCTGATATATCAGAAGTTGATTCAAAATTTTATATGGAAAAAGCAGTGACCTATCAATCGATGTTGATTTTTGATAAGGCTACTGAGAATTATCTGCTGCAACTTGAAATAGACCCCGATAGCTATGATGTTGTGAAGTCGCGACTTGCCTTTATGCTTCGTTATGATATTGATGACTCCATTATTGATGATGTGCGCATTGCTTTGCTTAAGAAAACACATCAAAATCCCGATAATGAAATGTTTGCGGAACTTTTGGTATGGTTCGCTCTTCAAATGCAGGATTATGAGATCGCTCTTGAGCAGGAAATAGCCTTGGATCGTCGCTTTGACGATAGGGAATATGATATTATTTATCTTGCAAGAATAGCTCGTGATAATGAACAATACGATATCGCCATTACAGCCTACGATTATCTTATAAAAAAAACTGAAGAAGGTGCTTTCTATACCGAAGCTGTTGTAGGACTGACAGAGGTCCAATACCAAAGATTGGAATCCTCATCGCATGATGTGTCTGAATCAGAGCTTTATTCTGATTTCGAAAAACGTGTTGAAAGAGAATGCCTTGAACTTGGTATCAACGATAAGACGATACCTTTGTTAATAATACGTTCTGATATTCTTGCCTTTAATATGTCTGATTCTGAAAAGGCTATAGAGTTGCTAAACAGTGCTTTGGAACTTAATATCTCTAAATATAATAATGCTAAGCTAAAGATGAAATTAGCTGATATTTATCTTTTTAAGGAAGAAATTTGGGAGGCGACTTTGTTATATAGCCAGGTAGATAAGTCAATGAAGGAAGAACCAATAGGTCATGAGGCTCGTTTTAGAAATGCTCAACTCAGGTATTATATAGGCGAATTTGATTGGGCATTGGCAGTGTTAAATATCTTAAAATCAGCTACATCAAAACTTATTGCTAATGATGCCATGACTCTATCTCTCGTTATAAGCGATAATCTGGAATATGATACCATTGCACTGCAACGTCTAGCCAAGGCTGATTATTATATTTATCAGAAACGTTATGATGTCGCTAATCAAATACTCGACTCCGTAAATGTATATAATCCTAATGAGGTTAGTATGCCATATCTATTGAGTCGAAAAGCGCAGATCGCTCATGATAATAAGGATTATGAACTTGCAGATAGTCTCTATAAACGTGTTTATCAAGGGTATCCTGATAGTTATATCGCAGATAAGGCTTTGATGGATGATGCTTTTTTGTTGGAAAATTATCTTGATAGAAAAGAAGAGGCGATGGAGTGTTATGCCAAATTGATAGACGAATTTACTGCTAGCGTTTATGTGGCGCAGGCTCGTAATGCATACAGACGACTACGTGAAAATTGAAAATTAATGTAGAGACGTGTCAATGTAACATGCAATGATACACATTGACACGTCTCATAAATAACAATTGGTATGGAATGTAATCAATCATATAATAATTTGGTGAGACCTAAGAAAGCATTAGGACAGCATTTTCTTGTCGATTTGAATATAGCTAGAAAAATCGTCGATGCGATGTCTAAAGATCTGAATGCAATAGTTGAGGTCGGTGCAGGTATGGGTGTTCTAACACAATTCATACTCGAAGATAGTCAGGAGAAACTGCGTGTCGTTGAAATTGATACAGAGTCGGTCGAATTTTTGAAAAACGCTTATCCTCAATTGGGCGATAATCTTATTCATGGCGATTTCTTAAAGACTGACTTGACAAAATTTGCTTCAGAAAGGGTAGGAGTGATTGGTAATTTTCCTTATAATATCAGCAGTCAGATATTCTTTCATGTTTTGAAATACAGAAATCAGGTCGATGAGGTTGTAGGCATGATACAGAAGGAAGTAGCTGAACGCATCGCGGCAGGACCAGGAAGCAAGACATACGGTATTTTAAGTGTATTGCTTCAAGCTTGGTATGACATTGAATATCTGTTTACGGTTCATGAAAATGTGTTCAATCCTCCTCCGAAAGTAAAGTCGGCTGTCATCAGAATGAAACGTAACGATGTTAATAAATTAGATTGTGATGAGAAACTTTTTGTGACTGTCGTGAAGCAGGCTTTCAATCAGAGAAGAAAGACAATGAGAAACTCATTGAGAAGTCTCATCCCGCAGGAGATAATTCAAGACGAGATTTTCAACAAGCGACCGGAGCAACTTTCAGTGCAGGAATTTATAGAGTTGACGAAGAAGTTGCAAAGTTGACTTCTTATTTAGGTGATTCCAGTAAAAAGCATAAATCAGGGAAAAGCTTATATCTCTATTGCCTAAATGATTTCAAACGTGAAATTTATAGAAGTTACTTCTAGTATCAAAGTTAAGAAAGAATAAATATTTCAAATTATTAACAATAAAATTTAAAAATCATGAAAAAATTAAAATTGTTTGCATTATTGCTTTTGATGGCAACATGTACATTTTTCGCAAGCTGTGATGGTAACGACAAAGAAGACGTCGATCCAGCAGAACTCAACTCTGTAATTGTTAACTATTCATTCATCCAATCTGATGACGTTGTTGATTTCTATGATGTTATCGTAAGTTATGGAATAGATGAAGAAGAAGCTAATTGTGACACTGTTGGCTTTGATGGTTGGACAATGGAAATTAATTATGGTGTAGGCGAGCCTACTGTGCCTAATAAAGTTTACTGCAAGGCTGTTATGACACCTAAAGCACAATTGCCAACAATAGACTTGGAGAAGAAATATTCATTTAAAGTTGATTATAATATGAATGTTATAGGATGCCGTAATGATGGACAAACAACAATTTTAAAAATGGTGTCTAACACGAATCCTAATATTGCTAATATGCCAGGCAATAAGGTGCAAGAATACTTGGACAAAGGAGAACAAATTATTGTTGATTTCAGCCATGAGATCAAATAATCCCCTTAAATAAATAGGCATAGATACCATAAATTAATGTCGCAAGTTATCTTGTGACATTAATTTTTTTTAAGAAACAAAATCTCATCTCGCATTTAATGAAACGTCTTCCATTTTTTCTATCGACTTGTTAGCTGTGAAGAATGAGGCGATGCTTCCAATTACCGTTATCGTGACGAAAACTAAAACTACATCTGTCATTTCCAATGCCACAGGATAAGCGTCAATAATATAGTTGCCGCCATTGCCTAATCGAATAATGCCGAAATGCTCTTGTATCAATACTGCAATAACTCCAATAAAGAGCCCTATCAAACCTCCGACGACTGATATCATAAGGCCTTCGTTAATAAATATCTTATGTATTAATTTATCGTTAGCACCCATGGCTTTCAATACGGAGATGTCTTTTCTCTTTTCCATGATCAGCATGCTCAGACTGCTTATAACATTAAAAGTAGCCATTATGAGTATAAAGGTAAGTATGAGATATACAGCTAGTTTCTCCGATTTCATCATCTTATATAAAGTCTCTTGCTGCTCATATTGATCATAAACCTTATAGTCTTCGCCAAGAATATTTTTTATTTCCTTTTTTATGTTTTTAATAAGTCTTCTGTCTGTCGTTTGTAGTTTGTCGTCATCGATAAAGATCTCTATGTCGGTGGCTAGATTATCGTATTCTATTAAGTCTGACAGCCATTGAAAAGGGGCTAGAACCAGTCGTTCATCTACATCTTGTTGGGTAGAGAATATTTTTGTGACAACTAATTTTGAGCTGTTAAAACTATTATCTAGGCTAAAAGAGGAAGCCTTACCTCTTTTAGGTACGAATACCTGAATTGTAGAATAAGGCTGGTATATATTGATTCCCAGATAATAAGCCATCCCCGCACCCGGAATGCCGAAGTTTATCTTGTCGCTACTCACGCTGAAAGTGCTGTCATTAATGATGCTGCCCCTGATACGACCGATCTTGTTATAATCATCAGGAACTCCCTTAACCTGTCCTATCTGCTGCTTGTCAGAACTCTTGAATAAAACATCCTCCGTGATGGTAGGAAAAACATAATCAATACCATTAATCTTGGCAATCTCCTCAATAGGAATGTCATCTATATTCATCGTTTTGCCTTTGACGGGACTTATGTTCAAATCTGGAGTGAATTGATGTATCATCTCTGATATTACATTGTTGAAACCGTTAAAAACCGATAATACAAATATCATGGCAAAAATGGCAACACTAATGCTTATTATCGAAATCCATGTGACGATATTAATTAAGTTATGACTCTTTTTTGCCAATAAATAACGTTGTGCTATGAATATAGGAAGTTTCAATTCAATTAATAATGAACAATGAATAATGAATAATTAACAATTAATAATTAATAATTAACAATTAACAGCTAGCAGTTGGAACAAGTAGAAGACAAATGTAAAAAGTAGAAAGTTCTTTTAATCATCAATCTTTTGTCCTTAATCATTAGACTTTAGTCTTTCAGAAGATGGTCGATGTTTTCAATATAATCTAATGAATCGTCCTCGAAAAACTGTAATTCAGGTATAATTCTCAACTGATGTCTTACTCTGTCACCCAAGAGTTTACGGATCCCTCTAGACATGCCGTTAACCTCTTCAACGACTTTTTTCTTATCTTCTTGCTTAGGTCCGAATATGCTCAGATATATTCTGGCGTATGACATATCCGTAGTCACATTTACCTTGGTGACAGATATCATCACGTTGCCTTTAGATTTTATTTCCCTTTGAAAGATCTCACTTAACTCTTTCATGAGAAGCTTTGATATTTTCTGTTGTCTCTTTGTTTCCATGTTGCAAAATTAGTAATTTTTTCGTTTGGAGCCTAAATCTAATATTTAATGAAATGCCATTTTCTCATTAATATTGTATATGGCTAACTGTTCATTCTTTATTTTTAGTGTCCATCAAGATAGTTACAGGACCGTCATTGACGAGAGATACCTCCATCATGGCACCGAACTCGCCACATTGTACCGGCCGACCTGAGATAAACGCAAGACGTTTTTTAAATGTTTCGTAAAGCGGAATGGCTTTATCTGGTCGTGCTGCCTTGATGAAACTTGGACGGTTACCTTTTTTTGTCATCGCATGTAAAGTAAACTGACTTACTACAAGAAAAGAACCTTCAACCTGATTGATGTCTAAGTTCATGGCATCATTCTCGTCGGAGAAGATGCGTAGTTTCGACAATTTATTACAAAGCCATTCTATGTCTTCTTCTGTGTCGGCATCTTCAATGCCAAGTAATATTAACATTCCTTTTTCAATCTTGGAGATGTTTTCCCCAGCAACACTTACCGACGCTTCTGATACCCTTTGTATTACAATTCGCATTTTTCTTGTTTTGGATAACGGTCAACAGTTAATGGTCAACAGTCAGGTTTTGTTTTGCAAATATAGCATTTAAACTTTCTTAATGAATAAAAAAGTATCTAATTGGTAAAAAAATGTTATCTTTGCAGAATTATGTGTATATGAGCTTGGATGGCAAGCGTATATGTAGAAAAAGACAGAAGATGCAATTATTTTACAGAAAGTATGGAAATCCCGAGAATAAACCTATTATAGTGATTTTTGGTTTATTAGGTGTTTCGGAGAACTGGGATTTTTTCGGAAGACGTTTCGCGGAACTCGGATATTATGTTTTGGTTCCAGATGTTAGAAATCATGGACAATCTCCTCATTCCGATGTTTTTAACTACGATGTTTTAGCTGGCGATATAAAACAAATGATAGATGAGGAAAACATCAAAAGATGTTATCTTTTAGGTCATAGCATGGGAGGAAAGATCGCTATGCGTCTGGCTTTCGATTATCCTGAAATGGTTGAGAAACTGGAGATTTTGGATATAAGCCCACGTGCTTTCGATCATCCGATGGAACATGTTGGATTCATCTCAGCAATGTCGAGAATAGACCTTTCCAAAGTAGAACATCGTTCTGACGTTGAGACTGAATTGGCAAAAGAAAATTATGAAAGACGTCTTCTTCTTTTCCTGCTGAAGAACTTGTCTTATAGCCATGAAAACGGTTACAGATGGAAACCATATCTTGAAGGAATAGCTAAGAATATTTCTGAGATAGGAAGAGGTTTTGATGAAAAATATCATTACGACGGGCCAACTTTATTCATAAGAGGCGGTAAGTCTGATTACATCATCGATAAGGATTATGAAGTAATGAGACATCATTTTCCTAATTATGAGATGGTTACATTGCCTGAGTCGGGACATTGGATTCATGTTGATGACCCGGAAGGCTTTAACAAAGCGACAGAAGATTTTTTTTGTAACAAATAAAAAGTCATAAAAAAATAAATATGATACCAGAAAAAGGAAAACTTATTGAAGTCTTGAAGGAAGTGGTTTATTTTCCTAAAGGCGACAATATCATCAACTTAAAGATGGTTGACGATATTGAGTTGAAAGAAAACTTAATACGTTTTCGTCTTTTGTTTGAAAAAGTCGATGACGAGAAAAACCAGATTCTCATCGACACTACAACACAAATGTTGAAATCTGCTTTCGGTGATATAGAGATAGACATCATTGCTGCATCACAAGAAAATGCATTGTCAAAGGTCAAACATATAATCGCAGTAGCTTCAGGTAAGGGCGGCGTTGGCAAGTCAACGGTTTCTGTAAACCTCGCTATCGGTCTCGCTCTTCAAGGAATGAAAGTAGGTCTGCTCGATGCTGACATCTACGGACCTTCAATTCCTGTTTTGTTCGGCAACGAAGAAACACGTCCTTTGGGTTATGACCGTGACGGCAAATCTTATATGATTCCAATCGAGAAATATGGCGTTAAAATGTTGTCAATCGGTCACTTGGTCGATAAAGAAATGCCACTTATCTGGCGCGGACCTATGGCTTCAAACGCATTGAGCCAGCTTCTCCTCGACACCGATTGGGGTGAACTCGACTTCTTGGTTGTCGATATGCCTCCTGGAACAGGCGATATTCAACTTTGTCTGGCTCAGAACTTTACATTGTCAGGTTCTCTTATCGTGACAACACCTCAGAGAGTAGCTCTTGCCGATGTGCGTCGCGCTGCTAACATGTTCCGTCATGAAGGCGTCAATGTGCCAATCCTCGGTCTGATTGAAAATATGGCATACTTCACGCCATCAGATATGCCAGAAAAGAAATATTACATCTTCGGTAAGAATACAGGCGCCGACTTCGCCAAGGAACTGGATCTTCCATTATTGGCTCAGATTCCTATCGATGAAAATATCTCTGAAGCTAACGACAAAGGAACTCCTTTCTCTTTCAATGGCTTCTCTCCTGTAGCAGCAGCATTCGAGAAATTGGCAAAGAAAATTGTTGAAATGTTTTGAATATAGTTTAGAGTTGATAGTTTAGAGTGTAGAGTAGTTGAAAGTGTATTAGTCTTAACGACTCCTAAACTCTACACTCTAAACTCTACACTCTAAACTCTAAACTTTAATAATATGGAAAAACAAGAATTGATTCAAAAAATAAAAAACATTCTCGTTCAGGTGAGACCATATCTGGCTGCCGATGGTGGTGGAGTAGAGTTCGTGGATCTTACTGACGATATGATCGTTTTGGTAGAACTTACAGGAGCCTGCGGTAATTGCCCTCATAGCTCAAAAACTTTGAAAAACGGAATAGAGAAAACTATAAAGAGCATTCTCCCGGAGATTAAAGCCGTTGAGAATGTGAAATAATTAGGAATGTGGAATTAGAAATTAGAAAAAACAAAACATTCCTAATTCCCAATTCCTAATTCCTAATTCCTAACTCCTAATTAAATATGTTTCTATCATACATAAAATATCGATTTAGTTCACAAGGGAAATTCAGGTTGCATTCGCCTTTCGTCTATGATTTATATGAAGAGGTCCTGGATAAGATGACCCGTGAAAACTGGAGAGAAGAGTTGAATGATAAACTGAATTTTTTTTTGATGAACAAGAAAGATGTTTTTCATAAAAATGATGTTGTCATAATAAAATATGATATGCATCGTTCAAAAGAAAATGAAAGAGAATGGAACGAGATGATAAACGATGATTCAACAGATTTGAGTATAGACTGTTATCGTTTCGGACTTCTTTTTAAGATGGAAAGAAAAGAAAAACAACATTTTATATTAAAATTCTGAAAAAAAGAAACATAAAAACAAAAAATAAACTATAAACTATAAACTTTCAAACTACTATCAACCATAAACTCTCAACTATAAACTTTATGAAGATATACACTAAAACAGGAGATAAAGGCACGACGTCCTTGATAGGAGGAACGCGTGTCAGCAAAGACGATGTACGTCTCGAAGCATACGGAACTTTTGATGAACTAAGTGCGTTTGTCGCAGTCCTAAGTGATTCGGAAGGCATAGAACAACATCAGCTTGAAGTCTTGGATAAAATACAAAGCTGTCTTTTGGTCTTGGAATCATGCCTCGCTTTAGAGCCAACAGCCAATAGCCAACAGCCAATAGCCAAATATATTCCGCAATTAACGGAAAACGATGTTTTGTTCCTGGAATCGGAAATTGATGCGATGAATGCGGAATTAGACCCTATAAAGAGCTTGATAATACCAGGAGGTAATATCTTGTCATCAAAGGCTCATGTGTGCAGAACAGTGTGTCGCAGAGCAGAACGCTGCCTTGTGGAAATGGGCGGAATTTATGAGGTTGACGAGGTCTTAAGAAGATTTGTTAATAGACTTTCTGACTATTTCTTCACTCTCTCGAGAGTTTTTATGAAAAGAGCAGGTGTCGCTGAAAAACCTTGGAAACCAATGAGATGATTTTTTTTGTTTTTTTTTACAAAAAATACTTGACTTTTTATATATAAATAGTAATTTTGCGCCCGAATTTTAAAACCATAAATAAAATGTATTGGACACTTGAATTAGCATCAAAGATGGAAGACGCACCATGGCCAGCAACAAAAGATGAATTGTTGGAATGGGCAATGAGAGTTGGATTACAACAAGAAGTTATTGAAAATCTTACAGAGATAGAAGACGAAGGCGAAATATACGAAAGAATAGAAGATATTTGGCCTGACTATCCTACAAAAGACGACTTCTTCTTCCACGAGGATGAATATTAAAAAAAATAATGGGATTTTGATAATTAACCCGTTGAAAATCAAAGATAGCGTATGAACAGAATTTGTTTGTACGCTTTTTTTATGGTTTATTTATTGTTTGTCATTAAAATATTCTAATACTATTTTTGCTTTTGATTTTCCTATGATGGATGCTAATGTGTCAAAGTCTGCGGATTTGATGTTCTTGACCGACTTTAACTCTAACATCAGTTTTTCAGCAGTTAGTTTCCCGATGCCTTTAATGTCGTTTAACTCAGAATGAATGAATCCTTTCTCAAATTTTTTTCTATGATGTGTGATACCAAATCTATGAGCTTCATCCCTAATATGTTGTATCACTTTTAAAGTCTCAGAACGCTTGTCTATATATAAAGGAATGCTGTCGCCAGGGAAATATATCTCTTCTAGTTTTTCCGCAATGCCGATAATACTTATCTTGCCATAGAGTCCTAATTCTTGTAATACTTTCACTGCTGATGAAAGTTGTCCTTTACCGCCATCAACGACGATAAGATCAGGAAGTTGTTGATTTTCATTTAAGAGTCGGCTGTATCTTCTATGTATGATTTCTTCCATAGAAGCAAAATCGTTAGGTCCTTCAACGGTCTTTATATTGAAATGTCTATAGCCGCTTTTGTTGGGTCGTGCATTGACAAACTGAACCATCGCCGCTACTGCATAATCGCCTTGAAAATTTGAATTGTCGAAACATTCTATAACCTTAGGTATCTCTGTTAATCTCAAGTCTGCCTTCATCTGATTTAAAATACGTTTGCTATGTCGCTCAGGGTCAACGAGTGCCTTTAATTTCTCGACCTCAAGACGGTATTGCTTAGCATTGCGTTGTGAAAGCTCCAGTAAATCAAATTTCTCTCCCCTCTTAGGAACAGTGAAATGTATTCCTTCAATATTGATATTCATATCAATAGGAACGATAATCTCCTTGATATTGTCGTTTTCCATCATTTGTCTTATCTCAATAATAGCTATTGACATAAGTTCCTCAGCAGTCTCATCTAATTTTCTCTTGATCTCAAAAGAATGTGATTGTACTATGGCACCTTCAACTATTTTCATGTAATTGACATAAAATGAGTTGCCGCTGTCTTCGTATGAAAAGACATTGATGTCGTATGCGATATTGCTGCAAACAACAGATTTAGCATGATAGTTGGCGAGTAAGTCGTATTTGTCTTTAATAAGCTGGGCCTGTTCGAACTCTAACTTAGAGGCATGACTCATCATCTGAGATTTTAGATCCTTCAATACCTCCTGAATATTACCTTTTATGACTCTCTTTATACTGAGAATCATAGTGTTATATTCATCCTCCTTGATATTTCCATTACATGGAGCCTTGCAATTACCAATATGAAATTCTAAACACGGCCTATAGTGTTGATTATCTATTGATTCTTGTTTTAGATTTAATTTGCAGTTTCTTATTGGATATAGCTTACGTAGTAAATCCAACATCGTCTTTGCTACCATTACAGATGGATATGGTCCGAAATAAGTTGAGCCGTCGTTGATTCTTTTTCTTGTTAGAAAGACTCTGGGAAAACGTTCATTTTTTATGCAAATCCACGGATATGTTTTATCGTCTTTAAGCATGACATTATACCGAGGCTTATATTGTTTGATGAAGTTGTTTTCGAGAAGAAGAGCCTCCATCTCATTTGCTACTATGGTAAATTTAATGTCAGCGATGCGGCTAACCAGCACTTTCACTTTACCGCTTTGTTGCTTGTTGAAATAACTTGATACTCTGCGTTTCAGGTTCTTGGCTTTTCCGACATATATAATCTCGCCCTTATCGTCAAAATACTGATAGACTCCCGGATCGCTGGGAATGGTTTTGAGAATGGATTTTATTTTGTCGGAAACCATAGTTTAAAAATGTTTAAACCCTTGTGCTTCTATCGGAATGACGTGCTCGTCGGTTGTTATCAATTCTGCTACGTTGACATCTGGTGTCATGAACCCGATGATACGAATATCTTCCATGTCTTTAACTTTCTCGTAGTCTTCTTGTTTTACGGTGAAGAGAAGTTCGTAGTCTTCACCTCCGTTGAGTGCCGCTACGCATGGCACGATGTCGAATTCTTTAGCAGTGTCGATGGTTTTCTGATGCATCGGGATTCTATCTTCAAAAACGCGGCAACCAACTTTAGAGTCCTTGCATAAATGTAAAATCTCTGATGCAAGTCCGTCGGAGACATCGATCATGGATGTAGGTTTTATCTCTAACTCTTTGAGTCGAGCAACTATGTCTTTGCGAGCTTCTGGCTTCAGCTGTCTTTCCAAAATATAATCGTAGCCGTAGAGTTCCGGTTGTACGTTAGGGTCTGCCATGAAAGCGGCTTTTTCTCTTTCTAAGATTAATAATCCAGTGTAAGCTGCGCCAAGACTGCCACTTACGCATAAAAGATCATTGGCTCTTGCTCCATCACGATACACGATACTATCTTTTTTTGCTTTGCCAATAACTGTTATCGAGATGAAAAGCCCCGACTTACTGGCGGTTGTGTCGCCACCAACTAAATCGACTTTGTAGTTTTCGCATGCCAATCTGATTCCAGAGAAAATCTCTTCGACGGCTTCGACTGAGAACTTGCTCGAAATTCCCATTCCTACTACAATCTGTGTCGGCGTTCCATTCATGGCATATATGTCGGAGAAATTAACCACCGCAGCTTTGTATCCCAAGTGTTTGAGCGGCATATAGGTCATGTCGAAATGTACTCCTTCAATCAAGATGTCGGTAGAGATTAAGGTCTGCTCGCTTTTATGATCTATGACAGCAGCGTCGTCGCCAATGCCTTTTATCGTTGATTTATTATGAATCTTGATGTCTTTGGTCAATCTGTCGATAAGACCAAATTCTCCAAGCTCAGATAATTCCGTTAATTCAATCTTATTATGATCTCTGTTGTCACTCATTTTATTTTTTATTTTTTACAAAAATACATTTTTTTTGTTAAAAATTATGATTACTTTTGTAAAAGAAAATGATAAGGATGAAATTTTTAATTCGGATATTTTTCTTATTGATAATCAGTGTTTTGTTTTTTAATAACATTGAGAAGGAATTTGTATGTCCTGTTGAATGTGAGAATGACAAGCATGAAGTAATATTCGATAAGCAACTTTCTGATTACAAAGATTGCGTATTAAAAAACGTTTTTGAGAAGCCTAGCCTCAGTCGAACTATAACTTATTCTTCACCAACAGCATCTGTTAGAACCGTAAATTCTCTTAAAAAAATTAGTAATAATCTGAGTATTGTTAATGCTGTAAAGTGCTTCTGTGTTAAGAAACATTTGCAGTTGTGTAAAATATCATCAGAAGACCATTCTCTTTATGACACGGATATTTTTTATCTGGTGTTCCGTCATATCATAATTTAGACTATTGATTTTCATAGTATCTCGTAAAATGTTTTTAGCGATGACATTTTCCAATGTCGTACTTAGTTTGTTATATCAAATAGTTTAAATTATAATTATATGAATTTACTAGTATTAGAAATGCCCACTGCACAGGAGCAGTTTACGGGTTGGTTGGTAACTATCATAGGTTTTAGTATAGTGATAGTATCACTCATTGTTTTATTTTTGGTTTTTAAATGCATCTCGTGCCTTATAGGTCACGATTGGAAAAAATATAAAAAAGTTAAGTATAGTGATTTGCAGGCAGCTGAGAAATCATCAGATGGTGTGGATCCAAATGTCGCGGCAGCAATAGCTATGGCATTATATCTATCTGCAGAAGTTCATGATTATGAGAGCGATGAGTTAACTATAACCAGAATAGAACGTCGCTATTCACCATGGAACTCTAAAATCTATGGTATGAATGGCATTAAATAATTTTATTAACAACAAAAATTTAAAGAAAATGACAAATAATATTCAAAATACTCAAATAGAATTAATTGAGAAAAAGATCAATATGACATCACTGATTTTAGGTGTTATATTTATCGCATTAGGCATTGTTTTATTCATATATTCAAGAAATATCGAAGCTAATATGCTCTCCTCAACTATGGTATTTTTTGGTGTTGTATCATTGCTTTTTGCATTATTCTTTTTTATCTCTAAGCTAAATGCTAAAATCTATTCTAAAACGAACTCTCCTATTATAGAGCGTCAGCTTTATTATGATATTGCTGATTTCTATAAATTAAAAGATATTATAGAAAATAATGATTTTGAATCGATTGATAAATTTAAAAGGATAGAGGAGGGTAATATACAGCTTTATGTGCTTTATTCAAAAGATAAGAAGTTTGCAGCATTGCAGCTTTTGAAATATGAGCCTTTCGATTTTATTCCGCAGACTGAGATAAAAATTTTTGAACGTTAAAACGAAAACATATATCATTGAATGTGTCATAATTAGGCACATTCAATGATATTTTAATTTTATTCCTTAACTATCTTCTTTACAGAAGAAATTCCTTCAGAATAAACCTTTACGAAATAAATTCCGTCAGAGAAGGTGTTCATGTCTATTCTTACGTTATCTGACTTTTCTTCAGAATATAATTTTCTTCCGTAAATGTCGTACAGTTCCACCAAGTCGATGTTTTCCGCCTCAACGTTGAGGATGTCTTTCGCTGGATTAGGATAGATGTTGGATGCCACGACTTGAGTTTCAACGATGTCTAAAAATTCATCGTATTCATACTCATAGATACAATCGACATAAAGCTCATTTTCGTCGCCAACATATTCGGTGCGACTTGTAATCATATTGGAGTGAGAAGGTTCTACATAATAATCTTCTTCGGCATCAATATAATAATATACATCTGAATAACTTACGTCGAGATTGTGAGTATATTCAACTTTCCAGTCTAACTCGCCGCCGTAATATTCTGTTTCAGAGATGCAGTTGCCGTGTTCGTCATATTCGTAGATAAAATATCCTTCATCTAAATATTCACCTTCATAAACATAGAAGTACTCTTCTTTTACGAGCAGTCCGTTGTCGTAGCTATATTTTGTTGACTCTTCAACGATATAGCCATCGCCATAGTCCGACGAATAAGTTTCTTCAACAACGAGGTCGTCGCCGTTATAGACAAAAGATATTTTCTCTCCCCAATCATCTTCCATATAATCAACTTCCATGTATGAGAGGCGGTCGTTGCCATCGTAATGATAATATATTGTGCTCTCATGATATATGAAGTACTGGTTTGTATATACGTCGCATTTGGTTTTCTGTCCTTTATCGTTGTATGTATATTCAGTGAAAACGTATAAATCATAGTTGTATCCGTTTGACGATTCGTAGCAGTCTTTTCTTATGAGTTGTCCTAAATCATTATAGAACAATGAGTCAATATAATACGACTCATATAGCTCACTTATTCTTTTTACGCACACGGGATTAGTGTTGTCTCCTTCGTAGAAAAACAATTCATCTTCTCCGCAAGCCGCAGAAAAAATCCTGTTGACACGATATTCTGTTGTGTTTCTCTGGGAGAAAACCGGCAATGCCATGATTGCCACAATTAATAGTAAAAACAGTTTCTTCATAATTGATTTTTTTAAAACCTGAGAGTTTTCGACTTTAAATTTATCAGAGACGCAGCAATTACATCGTGTTTATTTTCATTGGTGTAATATGCCACGTCTCTACATTAATTTTCAAATTACATCAACTTTTTATATTTAAACTTCTTTGGTGCGGTATTGCCGAGACGTTTGATTTTGTTTTCTTCATATTCAGAATATGTTCCTTCGAAGAAATAGACTTGCGAGTCGCCCTCGAAAGCGAGTATATGGGTGGCGATTCTGTCTAAGAACCATCTGTCGTGAGAGATGATGACGGCGCAACCGGCGAAGTTTTCAAGACCTTCTTCCAAAGCACGTAATGTATTGACATCTATATCGTTGGTAGGCTCGTCGAGAAGAAGTACGTTAGCTTCTTGTTTCAATGTAAGAGCCAGATGCATTCTGTTACGTTCACCGCCCGATAAGACGCCGGCTTTCTTCTGTTGGTCGTTGCCGCCGAAGTTGAATCTCGAGACATAAGCTCTTGAATTCATGGTACGCTTTCCTAATTGTATAAGTTCGTTGCCGCCTGATATGACTTCCCATACTGTTTTCTCAGGGTCGATGTCGGCATGCTGTTGATCGACGTAGCCTGTTTTCACTGTCTCGCCTACTTCAAACTCTCCTGAGTCCGGTTTTTCCAATCCCATAATGAGACGGAATAATGTCGTCTTACCGGCTCCGTTAGGTCCGATTACGCCGACTATACCTGCTGGCGGCAGACTAAAACTTAAGTTCTCGAATAACAATTTGTCGCCGTAAGCTTTGGTGATGTTTTTAGCCTCGATGACTTTGTTGCCGAGACGGTCGCCGTTAGGGATGTAAATTTCCAGTTTCTCTTCTTTCTCTTTTACGTCTTCGTTAAGGAGTTTCTCGTATGAAGCGAGACGTGCCTTACCTTTAGCGTGACGAGCTTTAGGAGCCATTCTTACCCATTCTAGCTCGCGTTCCAAAGTCTTGCGGCGTTTGCTTTCAGTCTTTTCCTCCATCGCCATGCGTGCGGTTTTCTGATCGAGCCATGAAGAGTAGTTGCCTTTCCATGGGATACCTTCGCCACGGTCAAGTTCGAGTATCCATCCTGCTACGTGGTCTAAGAAATAACGGTCGTGGGTGACAGCGATGACGGTGCCTTTATATTGTTGTAAATGTTGTTCCAACCAGTTGATAGCTTCTGCGTCTAAGTGGTTGGTAGGCTCGTCTAATAACAAGATGTCTGGTTCTTGAAGAAGGAGTCTCACCAATGCTACGCGGCGGCGTTCCCCACCAGAGAGGTTCTTCACAGGAGTGTCACCGTCAGGACAGTTGAGAGCGTCCATCGCTCTTTCTAATTTGCTGTCCAAATCCCAAGCATCGTGCTGTTCGATGAGGTCTGTGAGCTGACCTTGTTCTTCAACGAGAGCGTTCATTTCGTCGTCGGTGAGTTCTTCCATGAAACGGGCGTTGACTTCTTCGTATCTCTTCAAGATGTCAACTATTTCTTGGATGCCTTCCTGTACGACTTCTTTAACAGTCTTGTCGTTATCTAATTCAGGTTCTTGGTCTAACATCCCTACCGAATATCCTGGGGAAAAAACCACTTCTCCATTATATGACTTGTCTTTCCCAGCTATGATCTTCAACAATGTGGATTTACCAGAGCCGTTCAAGCCGATGATGCCGATTTTTGCTCCATAATAGAATGACAAATAAATATCTTTTAAAATTTGTCTTGAAGGCGGAATGATCTTACTCACGCCTACCATTGAGAATATTATTTTCTTGTCGTCTGCCATGATTTTTTATAGTTTATAGTTTATGGTGTATAGTTTAGAGTAGTTTTAAAGTTAAGGGTCTAAAGTTGTTAGTTTATAGTAATCCTTACCCACTTTAAACTATTAACAATAAACTTTACAACTGCTCTACACTCTAAACTTTACACTCTACACTTTATTTAATTTTCAATTTCATTTCATTTTCCATAATCTTCGTCGCTTCGCCCCAATCATAGACGCGATGTACGAAATCGTATCCGTTTTGTGCCACAGATTCTGCTTTTTCTTTGTCAGTAAGCAGTGTTATTATGTGCTTGGCGAGTTCTTGTTCATTGTCACCTACTAGAATTTCTTTGCCGTCTTCGGCGTGTAACGAGCCATTTGCCAATGAGGTCGTGATACAAGGAAGTCGCATCGACATCGCCTCAAGAAGTTTGTTCTGAAGACCTGTTCCTATTCTCATTGGGGCTATGAATATTTTACTCTGTGCGTATGCGTCTCTCATATCGTCGAGCCAACCGCTGATGATGATTCTCTCTGATGCCACTTTTTTTACGCGTGGGTCTGGAGTGGCACCTGCGATATACATCTTAGTATTTGGAAGTTTTTCCCAAACCAAAGGAAGAATATGATTAGAAAGGTATTCTACTGCGTTGACATTTGGTGCATAAGCCATATTGCCAGTAAAGACTATATCGTATTTTTTCTCTTGTTGTTGAGGAGAATAATATTCATGATCAACGCCATTAGGAACTATAAGAATCTCTTCTTTCTTAGTATGATCGATGTCGTCACGGTCTTGAATACTGATAATGGTCTTGACGTCGAAATCATCGAAAATATCATGTTCGTAACGTCTCAAGCGATTGTATTCCATATTAAAGACTGGTTTTAGGTAGAACGGAGCGATGTCAGCCCTACGCTTCATGCCCATAGAGAAAACATCCTGATAGTCAATAGTTTTGGCTGTTTTCTCAAAGCGTAGATATTCTGCTACTCTAAGCAACTGACCAAATAACATATCTGGTTTGTTTTTCTCAATGAGATTATGTACTATTTTGTGAGCCTTACTATTGTAAAAATAACCACATTGTATAGGAAGCCCTTTTAAGAATGCTTTTATTATGTTGAAGAGTATAGATATTTTATTGATATCTATAAATGTTACAGAGATACAATAAGGCTGTAACGCTTTATAAGCTTCCTCTTTATTAGCGTTTTTATCGGTATTTAAAGCGCAGAGAACGACCTCATTGTCGTTAGATAATTGTTTTATTTGGTTATAAGCTCTAAGCTTATCTCCCTTTTCAAGAGGCCATGGTATTCTAGGCAATAATACAAATATCTTCATAATCTCTATAGTTTATTGTTTATATAAGTTATATCTTTCTTTGTTTTTCCAATCTCATCATAGAATATCAGTAATCTGTCTATGATTTTTTTATTATCATAAACCTCTTCAATGAGTAGGCGTGCTTTCTGACCTATCCTTGATGCTTCATTAGGGTCTCTCATGATTCTATTGACGGCTTCAACCATTTTAGCTGCTGTGTCGGCAATGATAATATTCTCATACTCAGAATATTGAATGCCTTCAGCTCCTACCAGGGTTGTTATTACCGTTTTACCCATAGCCATTGACTCTATAATCTTTATTCTGATACCGCTTCCTGATAATAATGGTACGATAGCGACATCATGTTCTTCGATAAATTTCTTAGAATCAGGTACCTCACCTATGACATAAATGTTGTCTTTCCTCATATTCAACAGCCATTTGGGCATGTGGCGACCAGCAAGATATATAGATGCTTTAGGTGATTTCTTAATAATTTTGTCCCATATCTTGGTGACAAACCATTTGATGCCTTCTTCGTTAGGCATCCAGTTCATTGATCCTATATGATAGAATGTCGGAGTTTCCTTGATATTGTAGTTGGGTGTAAAATCCTGAGGATTAACACCATACGGAATATCAATTACAGGTACGGCAGTCTCTCCTCTGAAAAATGCTGCATCACGATATGTAATAGCGGCTATTCCATCTACCTTATGTAGGGTCTCCATCTCAAATTTTTTCAGTGTGCGAACCAAATGGTTGATATACCATCGTTTAGGAAGGAATTTCGTTTCTTTTGCTATTCTGTCCCAAATAAGATGTTCAACATTATGCGCACGTAAGATTATCTTGGCATCAGAATATTGTCTTATGGTTTCAATATAAGGTGCCATATAAATCATCTCCAACTGAACAATATCATATCTGTCTTTCTTTAAAATTTCTATCAGTTTATTTGTAAATTGTTGTGAAATAAAACGTTCAACATGATATGATTCATCAGTGAAAAGATTCTTAAATGCTTTTAAAGGTCTGATACGCAAGTCAACATCTATAAGTTCGATATTGGTTTTGCTTTTATAATTTTTTGGTATATCTTTTTCTTTGATATGATATTTTTCACTGTTTACAGCAAGTATTTTTACCTTATGACCAGCTTCTAACAAGCCAGTTACAATACTATTCATTGCCATCGGACCACCTTCACTGGCTGGGTATGGCGACTTGTTGCATAGCATTAAAATATTCATAATCAATATATTAAATAATTACACTTTGTTTTTTCTTTTAAAAATATTGTTGAAAGCTTTTTTCCAGCTTTCTCCATCAAGTATGTCAGAGTCGGTTGTTGCCTTGATAGTCAGGAATATGCCTATCGGCAATAGTATTATTGAGGATAGCCATACACCTAAAAATACCGGTATGTCACCAGCAATTGCAATGCGTTGGCTGGTAATAGTAATAACATAATAGATAACGAAAAATATCACACTGACAACAATAGGAAGACCGAGTCCGCCTTTTCTGATGATAGCACCTAATGGTGCTCCTATGAAGAAGAACAACAGACATGCAATGCTGAGAGAAAATTTCTCATGCATTACCTGCTGATGTTTTCGAATATTGGTCTCCTGTTTCTTGAAGTCATTAATATTGATACTCACGTTATCGGCATGATTCTTTGTTGAAGTAAGTGACATGTTGATGATTGAAGCCTTTTCATTATCACCAAAATTTTCTATAAGAGGCCAAGTGAATGTAGTTAAAGTATCTGCTTTAGAATTCTTAAACTCACTTGATTTCGTATGATCCTGAGTTGTAAGATGTTGGAATCTGTTTATGAATGACTTTTTATAACTTTCACGTCTTTCTGTCTTATTAAGCTGTAAGGAATCTATGGCTGTAGTAAGCTGACTTATGTTAAGCATGGAATGATGTCCTTTCATGGAGTTTTCATCGCTTTCTTTCATATCGAAATCGGAGATGTCAAAACTAACATATTGTTTTTTGAAAGCCATCTTCTCAAAGGGTCTTTTCGATTTGTAATCTTTATCGTCAGTTATATCGTTGTAGTTGAATCCATTATAAAGAGTAAATACTATCTCTTTTTGACTCGGAGCCAATGCTATTGTGGCAGAGTCGGCAGTTGTAACTTTAGAATTGACTCTATAGTCGGAATGATCATAGATGAGAACATCATATAATGAGCTCCCGTCTTCACCTTTGGTTCCTACCCTTATCGCATATCCATCTATACCTTTATAAAACCTGCCTTCCGGTATGTCGAACGACATCTTCTGTTTTCTTACATCGCGTAAAAGAGTATTGGATTTTAATGTGGCTACAGGAAGTACATTATTGGAAAAAATAAACGCTACCAGACTCATGACTATAGAGAAAACAAACAAGGGACGCATAACCTTCCATGTTGAAATCCCAGAAGCCTTCATGGCAACAAGTTCATAGAATTCACCCAGATTACCAAAACACATCAGAGATGAAAGTAATATCGCTAAAGGTAGAGCCATAGGGACAAATGTTACAGCAGTGTAAAACATCAGCTTCCCTAATACCTCAAAACCTAAACCTTTGCCAACAAGATCGTCAAGATAACACCATAAAAACTGCATGAGCAGAATGAAAATGGCAACAAAAAAAGTAAAAACAAAAGTGCCGACAAATGAACGTAATATGTATCTATATAGTTTTCTCAATACCGACTATTTTAGATTGCAAATATAATAATTTAGTCGCAATATTATACTTTAAGCTTACATAATAATTTTTTTCACAATTACGTTATAAATAACTAAATATTTCTTTTTTTTGCATTAAAATTGTTTGTCATGGAAATAAGTATTTTTGATTTTTTCAAAGAGATAAATGTTAGTATAACTATCTCTGATACAGAAGGTAATGTCGTTTATATGAACGATAAGGCTAAAAGTGTTTTCGGCGATATGACAGGTAAGAACATGATGTCGTGCCATAAGCAATCTTCACAAGAGACAATAAAACGCCTTATTGATGAAAAAGCCACTAATGTTTATACCATACAAAAAGGGGAGGTGAGAAAAATGATATATCAGACTCCTTGGTATGTTGATGGTGAAATTAAGGGGCTTGTTGAATATTCCATCATCTTGCCTGAAAATATGCCACACTATATAAGATGAAAATTGAGAGTCAAAAGATGATAAAACATATTCCTAATTCAATCACCTGCTGCAATCTTTTGTCTGGTTGCATCTCTATAGCTTTGATGTGTAATGGCTATGCCATCGCTGCCGGCGTTATGATCTTTATCGCTGCAGTTTTTGATTTTTGTGATGGCTTTGCTGCTCGTTTGTTGAAAGCTTATTCTCCTTTAGGAGCTCAGCTTGATTCTCTTTCTGATGTGATTTCGTTTGGTGTCGCACCATCATTTATTATTTACCATTATCTTAATCAAGTCGCCAGCTTAGATATAATGGGCTTTAACATTTTTCCGTTTATGGCTTTTTTCTTGGCTGTGTTTGCCGCTCTTCGCCTTGCGAAATTTAATATTGATGACCGACAGACGACTTCATTTATTGGGCTTCCAACCCCAGCAATGGGAATCTTTGTTGCCGCATTACCTTTCGTATTGAGAAATGAAAGTTTGGCTCTTATTCGAAATATGATAATTAATCCATATTTCTTAACGGCATTGATAGTGGTGTTTTGTTATTTGATGATAAGCGAGATTCCATTCTTCTCATTGAAGATGAAAAATCTGAATTTCAAAAAAAATATTCACATATATATATTGGCAATATTTGCTGTCGTGGCTTTTATTTTCTTAGGATTAGCTGCAGTACCTTTTGTAATATTGTTTTATGTGATTGAAGCCATTATAATTAGGAATTAGGAATTAGGAATGGGGTGTATGACGCCTCTTTGCTAATTATCAGAATTCTTTTCTTCTCAATTCGAAATTCGTCCCTAAATAATGAGTGCGAACAACCTCATCGTTGGCGAGTTCTTCTGGTGTGCCGGCTTTAAGTAATTTGCCTTCGAACACCAGGTAGGCTCTGTCTGTGATAGATAATGTCTCGTTGGCATTATGATCAGTGATGAGAACACCGATATTCTTGTTTTTTAGTTTTGCCACTATGCGCTGAATATCTTCTACAGCTATTGGGTCAACGCCTGCAAAAGGCTCATCGAGGAGTATGAATTTAGGGTCAACGGCTAATGCTCTGGCTATCTCCGTTCTTCGGCGTTCACCGCCCGACAACTGAATTCCTTTACTTTTTCTGATATGTTGCAGTCCGAACTCATCTAACAAGGATTCTAATTTCTCTTCTCTTTGTTGCTTGTTCATATCTTTTTTAAACTCCATTACAGAATATATATTATCCTCTACTGTCATCTGTCGGAATACAGAGGCTTCTTGTGCCAGATATCCTATGCCGAGCTGAGCTCTCTTGTACATCGGAAAGCGTGTGATGTCTTCATCGTTAAGATATACAGTCCCGGAAAAAGGTTTTATAAGACCTACTATCATATAAAAAGTTGTAGTCTTACCTGCCCCGTTAGGACCGAGAAGTCCGACAATTTCACCTTGTCTTACTTCAACACTCACACCTTTTACAACGGTACGATGATTATATTTCTTTACTAATGTGTCTGTTCGGAGTATCATATCTGTCGTTTTATTATTCAACGTTTATATAAAGAGAATATTTTATATGATGCCTTCTTTAATAATATCATGAAGGTGAATCATGCCTACATATTTTCCATTATCCATCACCGGCAACTGAGTGATGTTGTTGCTTTGCATGATGTCAAAAGCATTTACAACAAGATCGTTCCTGTTTATTGTTTTAGGGTTGCTTGTCATGATGTCGGAGGCTCTTACAATATCGATCTGCGTGTGTTTCATCAGCATTCTTCTAAGGTCACCATCTGTGATTATTCCTACCATAGTATCATTTTTCATGACGGCTGTCGCTCCTAACAATTTCTCTGATATTTCCATGATGACATCAGTCATAATATCTGTGTCTTTCACCATTGGGACTGCATTTTTAACGCATAGATCGCCAACTCTCAGGTAAAGTCGTTTCCCTAAGGCACCTCCCGGATGTGATCTGGCGAAGTCTTCGGAACTAAATCCACGACATTGTAACAAAGCCATGGCTAGAGCATCACCCATTACCAGTTGTGCCGTTGTGCTGGCGGTAGGAGCAAGATTGTTAGGACAGGCTTCGTGTGGAACTGTCACATCAAGTACATAGTCGGCTTCAGCAGCAAGAAACGAATTAATATTACCGACAATAGCCACTAATTTGTTGTTCCTGATTTTAATCAAAGGCGCAAGAACCTTGATCTCTGGAGTCTCTCCACTCTTAGATATTATGAATACAATATCATCCTCTCGAATAATGCCTAAATCGCCATGTATAGCATCGGCAGCATGCATGAAAACGGCTGTCGTTCCTGTAGAATTAAGCGTTGCGACTATCTTTTGTGCGATATTTGCACTCTTTCCTATACCTGAAATGATGACATTCCCCTTGGATTTTAATATCAATTCTACAACTTTAGTGAAATCATCGCTTAAAAGGTGTTTTAAACCTAAAATGGCATTAGCTTCTGTATCAATGACTTGTGTTGCAATATCTCTAATTCGACCCATTTATGAAAATTTTTTTTGTTTTTTCTTGCTTCTTTAAAACTAAATATTATAACTTTGTCAAGAAGACTTTTAAGAAATTTTTCTTCTTACAAAACTTTGCAAATATAAATAAAATTTCATTGAAGAAGATTATGGCAAAAATTGATGATAAAAGTTTGCACGATTTATTAAAGAACGTTTTTGGTTTTGAGCAGTTCAAGGGTAATCAATTACCTATCATAAAAAGTATATTGGCTGGTAACAATACATTTGTTCTCATGCCTACAGGTGGCGGTAAATCGTTATGCTACCAATTGCCTGCATTATTGTGTGAGGGAACCACTATAGTCGTATCGCCTTTAATAGCTCTGATGAAGAATCAGGTTGATATGATCCGTAATTTTGGTACTGATACTGGTATAGCTCATGTCATGAATTCCTCATTGTCTAAAGCTGAATTGCAACAGGTAAAGGAAGACTTGGTAAATGGAAAGACCAAGTTGCTTTATGTAGCTCCAGAATCGCTTACTAAAGAAGAGACTGCCGAGTTTTTAAGAGGCTTGAAAATCTCATTCATAGCCATTGATGAGGCTCATTGTATCTCAGAATGGGGTCATGACTTCCGTCCTGAATACAGAAGACTTAGACCTATAATCAATGCTATAGGTAAAAAACTGCCTATCATAGCTCTAACAGCTACAGCAACGGTGAAAGTCCAGAAAGATATTTTAAAAAATCTTGAAATTCAGGATGCTAAGGTGTTTAAATCTTCTTTCGATAGAGCTAACCTGTACTATGAGGTAAGACCGAAAACCAAAGATGTTGTTAAAGATATTATAAAGTATATCAGGAATAATCAGGGTAAGTCCGGTATCGTCTATTGCTTAAGTCGTAAGAAAGTGGAGGAAGTGGCAGAAATCTTGGTTGCAAACGGAATACGTGCTTTACCTTATCATGCCGGCTTAGATAGTCAGACTCGTCGCGATAATCAGGATAAATTCCTTATGGAAGAAGTAGATATTATCGTGGCTACCATTGCTTTTGGCATGGGTATAGATAAGCCTGATATTCGTTTCGTTATACATCATGACATCCCTAAGAGCCTGGAAGGTTATTATCAAGAGACAGGTCGTGCCGGTCGCGATGGAGGAGAAGGTAGATGCGTGGCATTCTACGATTATGAAGATATTCACAAACTTGAGAAGTTTAATAAAGGCAAGGATGTCGCTGAACAAGAGATAGCTAGAGAATTGCTCAATGAAACAGTAACTTACGCCGAGTCTTCAGTGTGCCGACATAAATTATTGTTACATTATTTCGGAGAGAACTACGAAAAAGAAAATTGCGGCGCATGCGATAATTGTATCAATCCAAAAGTACGCTTCGACGGTAAAGAAGATCTTAAACTCGCTATAGAAGCTATAATCGCTACCAAACAGCTTTTCAAGACAAAACATATAGCTGAACTTCTGGCCGGAAAAGCAACAGGTGATATTAAGACCGCCAAACATGATCAAAATGAGTTCTTCGGAGCCGGCGATGATAATGATGAAAAGTATTGGATCTCTATCATTCGACAAGCCCTGGTGAACAAATTGTTATCAAAGGATATTGAAAACTACGGAGTCCTAAAAGTTACAAAAGAAGGTAAAGATTTTGTGAAAAAACCTTATACCATCATGGTGGCTAAGGATCATGATTATGATCATCTTGATGAAGATGATTTTGATGAAGAAAGAGTGTCCTTCAGTAAAGATAGTGGCACCGACAAAACCTTGTTCGCTATGTTGAAAGACCTCCGTAAGACCATCGCAAAGAAGATGAATCTGCCTCCTTTCGTGATATTCCAAGATCCTTCCTTGGAAGATATGACAATACAATATCCTATCACGATGGAAGAACTTACTCAAATTGTCGGCGTCGGTCATGGAAAAGCTCATAAATTTGGTCAGCCATTCATCGATCTTATCAAAGAATACGTGGAAGAAAACGAAATCACTCGTCCTAATGACATGGTGATTAAATCTTCTGTTAACAAATCAGCATTGAAAATCAGTATTATACAGAATATCGATAGAAAAATCCCATTGGAAGATATAGCTCATTCCAAAAATCTGGGCTTTGATGAGCTCCTTACTGAGATAGAGAGTATAGTGTCTAGTGGAACCCGTCTCGATATCAATTATTACATAGAAGATAATATTGACGAGTATCATCAGGAAGATATTCTGGAATATTTCCGCGAAGCTGATTCAGATGTGGTAGAAGACGCTCTAATGGCTCTTGGTATCAATGAGTATGAAGAAGAAGAAGTTAGATTGATGCGTATTAAATTCTTATCTGAAGTTGGGAATTAAAAATAATAAAATACTATTCTTACTGTCAGTGTTGCTGATTATCTTTTCTTGCGAAAATAAAGATCATGTGGCAACACCGACAGTCGTTATTTCTGAACCTCAAATGGTTGAGATAATAACTGATGTTCAGATAATGGAAAATGCCATTAATTTAAGAAGAGGCAGATCTCAGAAAATTGTGAATCTTAAAACTACTGGCTTTAATGAAATCTTTAAGCATTATAATATTACAGACTCTATCTTTTATGAAAATCTGGATTATTATAACGAAAATCCTGAATTAATGAAGAGAATCTTGGACTCTGTTAGTGCCAGGTTCGAAGAGATGCACAAGGCTCTAGAACTCAAAAAGGATGAAAATAAAGATAATGACAATGATAAAAATAAAAAAGCAGCCTGAAAAGATCTCAGACTGCTTTTTTTAAATAATAAATTACTTATTGATTCGGAAAATTCATTACTACATTGATAATACAATCGCTGCTTAATGTTTTCTTGACAGGACATGTTTCAGCTGCTTTCTGTAATAAAGCCTTCTCTTTGTCGGTGTAAACCTGTGTAAAATTAACTACAATATTAAACTCACCAATGCGACGAGGTGCGTCAGCCATCACTCTATCTACTTCTATATTAAGACCTTCAATATTAATGCCTTTGCTTTCAGCTGTATATGCCATCATCGCTATCATACATGAACCTAAGGCAGTAGCTGTCAAGTCAATTGGTGAAAAACCTTGTCCGTTACCATCAATATTAATCTTTACTCCTGAAGGATTATGAGTGAATTCACTGCATAGATTTCCTAAATACTTTCCTGAAATTGTCATTTTCTTATTATTTTAATTGTTTTTAATTAGTTGTTGTGTTTTATATTAAAACGCAAAAATATATATTTGTTGTGCTAAAAGAAAAATTTTTTTTCAAGTATGAAAAAAAATAGTATTTTTACGCTTTCAAATTAGACTCGATGAACTGAATGAGTAATAACGAAGTGCCGTGAATATGAATAAGATATTGAAAAAATCAGTTTTGATGATAATTTGCTTTGCAACATTATTTTTTGCATCTTGTGATGAAGAGATCAGAGTTTATGATGATGGATATTTTATGGTCGGTGATGTAAGTTATAACCTGAACAGAGCAACTCTGGAAGATTTAGGTGTTGAAAATGGCTATTATCAGTTAAGATTATCTATGGATAACACCTCAAATAATGATAATCATAAAATTAATTTCTTGATTTACACTGAGGTTAACGATTATCTGCCAAGCGCAAAATATACTCCATATTTGTATGATAATGATTATCATAATAAATTCAAGAGAGGAGCATGGTTGATAGGAGATGTTGAAGCTAGTGTATTTCTTCAGGGTTATTTGAAAACCACCAAAGATAATGATATTTACACAGTTCGTTTTGAATGTAAAGACATAGATGGCAATACCATCACTGGAAAATATGAGGGAAGGATACAGATGTTGATATAGAAATTAGTTTCTGCCTGAGTCCTTAATCATTTTTGAAAGCATATCGTTGAAGTCTTGTCTCTCATTCAGAGATTCAAGACTTTGATGCATTTTATAGCACCAATGATTGTCGGGATTAGCTGGAACGTTGATTTGTTCTTTTTGGGTTTGGTCCCAGCGATAATTACCATCCATTGCAATATAATCTTGTATAGGAATTATAACCCACATCGATGATGAGTCTAGGTGCTGATTTATAATTTCCTTACATACGTATGGTTCGGCAAAGAAAGGAGCTCCTTCCTGATGGTGCAGCATTTCGTGGTAAAATAGATTTGTTATTTCTCCATTTTCTTCCCACCAACCTCTAAGAGTAGATGTGTCGTGTGTTGATGTGGTATCTACACTCAGATATATATTGTCGGCAGGATTAACGAAATTCTCGCCGATTTTCTTAGGCATTCTTTGAACCTCAAGGCTAAGTATGTTAAGTCGCTCCATTACTTCAGGGACGCAGCTTGGTACCATGCCTAGATCTTCTCCGCAGACAAGCATATCGCTGGCTTTTATGATAGGTGTGAGCCTCTTTAGAGCTTCTTCTTTCCAAAGTTCGTTATTTCTGTGATAGAAGTAGTTGTCGTATATCTTATTAATAATATATTTCTGATTGTCTGTTAGTTCATTATATGAATGTGTAAATTGTAATGCTATTCTGGGATGAAATTTGTTATCATCGTTTTTATCTTGCAGAAACAGAATCTGATTACATAGATTGAGTAATCCTTGTTTTATAACATATTCTTTATCAGAGTGTTGTTGATTTTCTTTCCATAAAACTTCCATAATTTTCCTTTGAGTATTATATTCGTTTTTTAACTCAAAACATCCGTAGGAAGTTTCATTAAGGTATTTCTCTTTTACCTCACTGGTATAATCTCCAAAATAATCGTGCAGAAAATGCTCTCTGATGTAAGGTTTCGTCATTCTGTCGATGTCGAGATGAAGTCCGGCATCTTTCAGTTCATCATATGACAGAGGGAGAGCCGGATTGAAGTGCCCCATTATACCTTGTGTCGCGCTAATAGGTATTTCCCATATTCTGAAGAATCCAAGTATGTGATCGATGCGGTAGGCATCGAAATATTGGCTAGTATGTTTTAATCGTTCTTTCCACCATTGATAGTTATCTATAGCCATGTTGTTCCAGTTGTATGTTGGGAATCCCCAGTTTTGGCCTTCTGCTGCAAAGGCATCTGGCGGAGCTCCAGCTTGTGAGTCAAGATTGAAGAGTTCTGGTGATGTCCAAGCTTCCACGCTATGTCGTCCGATACCGATAGGAATATCGCCCTTAAGAGCTATGCCTTTGTTATGCAGATAGTTGACAGTATCTTTAAGTTGTTTGTCGAGATGATATTGTAAGAAATAATGAATCTCTATCTCATGAGGATTATCTATTCTGTTTATGAAGGTCTCAATCTTCTTTTTGTCATAAACTGAGTAAATACCCCATTGAGAGAAGTCGCTTGTCTTGAAAGTATCGCTAAAATACCTGAATGCTGCATAGGGTATGAGCCAATCTTTATTATCATTAAAAAAGATCTGATAGTCTTTTCTGTTTTTTGTTTCGTTCCAATTTTGATTGAATAATTTTTTGAAGTATATGTCTTTTGTTTTGATGACTTTGGGATAATCGACGAATTCGCTGGTTTTTAATGATTTACGTAATTCTTCCATTCTTTCTTTATCATTTTCATCATAAAGAGTTCCCATTTCTGAGATGTTGAGGTATATAGGATGTAATGCCTTGGTAGATATTGCTTTATAGGGATAAGAATTACTCCATGAGTCATCGGTTCTAGTATCGTTGACAGGGAGTATCTGTATCATCTTGAGACCGACTTTATGGCACCAGTCGGCAAGTAATTTAAGGTCGGTGAACTCGCCTATTCCGAAATTATAATTACTGTTAAGAGAGAATACTGGTACAGCCACACCAGCGGCTTTCCATTTGTTATTACATTCTGTCTTATCTGGAAAGATGTTTTTAAATACTTTAGTGTCAAATACTTGTTGTGACATAACTTTAATATTATAAGAAAATCGTTTGTCGGAATGACAAACGAGATTCTGTTTTTGTTTTAAAATAAAGGATGCGAAAGCTCTATTTTTTCAAATACTATCTATGGTATTACAGATATTATTGAAGATGTCTTCTATTGAACCTACTCCATTTATAGGTTTGAGGATGTTTTTATCCTGATAGAAATCAAGTACAGGTTTGGTTTTGTTATCGTATTCTACGAAGCGATGACGGATAGAATCGATATTATCGTCGGCTCGACCGCTGGTTTTACCGCGTTCCAGCATGCGTTCTACCAATATGTCTTCAGGGACTTCAAGACTTAAAACGGTGCTGATGCTGAGTTTGTTATCACTGAATAATTTATCTAACATTTCAGCCTGTCTTACTGTACGAGGGAAGCCGTCGAAGAGGAAGCCATTGGAGTTAAGATTGTTGGTAACTCTGTTTTCGATGATAGACAACACTATTTCATCGGAAGCGAGACCGCCGCTGCTGATAATTTCTTTAACTTTTAAACCAATCTCAGTCTCAGCAGCCATCTCTTCACGTAATATCTGACCTGTGGAGATGTATGTTAAGTTATAACGATCTTTGATAAATTCTGACTGAGTTCCTTTGCCGGCACCTGGAGGACCGAAAATGATGATGTTTAACATGACAATTTATTTGTAAATTATTATTAACATTATTCAATAACCTTATAGATAGAGGCGTAATTTCTGCCGTGTTCTTTATAATCCAAGCCATAACCCACAATAAATTCATTGCCGATATTCATTCCAATATAGTCTATGTGATAATTAAATTGGAACTTATTAGGCTTGAAAAGCATAGTCGCAATCTTTACACTAGATACATTCATGCTATGAAGTCTATGAATGAGACAATTCATGGTAAAACCAGTGTCGATGATATCTTCAATAACAATAATATCACGTCCTTCTAATTCAGTGTTCAGACCTATTAATTCTTTCACCTCGCAAGTGCTTTTATCACCTGAGTAAGAAGAGTATTTGACGAATGATGTTTCGCAATCACCATCAATTTCTTTCAATAATTGCGAGGCAAACATAAAAGCACCATTCAACATAATCAGAAAGATTGGATTTTTACCTTTATAGTCATTGCTGATCTCAGTGGCAAGGCGTTTAATCACAGCTTCAATTTCTTCTTGTTTGATATATAGTCCAAAATCTTTGTCAACTACTTTTATTACTCTCATAATAATGTGTTTAGTGTAAAAATAATAACGATTTTCATTCGCAAATATACAAATTTAATTCAAATGGATAAAAACTTAATGACAAATAATACTATTATTTGGAAAAATTGTATCTTTGCTTTTCAAATATGAAGAATATGACATTGTTATTTGGTTTAGGGACTGGTGAAATAGTCTTAATAGTTCTTGTCGTTCTGTTACTTTTTGGAGGCAAGAAACTTCCGGAATTGATGCGTGGCATGGGTCGAGGTGTCAAGGAGTTCAAGGATGCTATGGAGAAGCCTTTGGATGATTTAGATAAGAAAGATGACAAGAAAGATTGATGAGACTGATACAGATATGACATTCGGTGAGCATTTTGAGGAGTTGCGTAAAATTCTTCTCCGTGTGCTCATTGTCTTATTAGTATCTTTTCTTGTTTTGTTTACCTTTTTTGGGAAGGATATTTTAGAGCTGGTTTTTTATCCATCTTATAAGGATTTTGTCACTAATAAATTATTATCCGGTCTTGCCAATATTACGGGGATAGAAATTTTTAAGATTAATGAGAATGGTGTTAATATGTTCAATAATAGCTTGTCAGGGCAATTTATGTTACATGTTAAATCATCTTTGGTGGCGTCGTTTATATTATGTTTCCCCTATATAATATATCAGTTATGGTCTTTTGTCAGACCTGCTTTAGATGTGGATGTCAGAAGGAAGAGTCGAATGATGGTGTGGAAGGTGGTGTTTTGGTTCATGTTAGGAACATCATTCAGTTATTTTATCGTTGCGCCTTTGGCGATAAACTTCCTAGCCAATTATGAGGCTAATGCCAATATCAGTAATATCATAGATGTAAATTCATACTTATCCACTGTTTTAGGTGTTTCTTTGTCAGGAGGTTTGATATTTCAGCTACCTTTATTGGTAAGATTATTGGCATCAATAGGTTTGATAACATCAGATTGGATGAAGAGGAATCGCAAGATCGCTATAGTCATTTTATTGACGCTTTCTGCTATTATCACACCTCCTGATGTCATGAGTCAATTTTTATTGTTCATTCCTTTCTACGTGTTATATGAGTATAGTATTTCTATTGCAAAAAAGATAGAGAAGGTGAACATTTAGAAATATATGTTGTTTTTGTGAAAAATTAAGATTATGGATTCACAAAAAACAAAATCTATTGCGAAGCTAAGTGTTTTTACTATAGCTATCATGAATGTCACGGCGGTTGTATCGCTACGTGGACTTCCTGCGGAGGCTGAGTATGGTTTGAGCTCGGCATTTTATTATCTTTTTGCAGCAATTGTTTTTCTAATTCCTACTGCATTGGTAGCAGCCGAATTAGCTTCCTTATTTTCTGATAAGGAGGGTGGTGTTTTCAGGTGGGTAGGAGAGGCTTTTGGCAAGAGGTTAGGATTTCTTGCTATTTGGCTACAATGGTTTCAAAATACCATATGGTATCCGACGGTTCTGACTTTTGGAGCTGTTTCTCTAGCATTTATAGGTATGAACCCGACTAATGATATGGCCTTGGCAGACAATAAGTTATATACGCTTATAGTCGTTCTTGTTATCTATTGGCTTGCTACATTCATATCATTAAAAGGTATAGATTGGGTTGGTAAGATTTCAAAGATAGGAGGTCTTATAGGTACCATTATACCATCGTTTCTATTGATAGTATTAGGAATTTATTATGTTGTGAGCGGCGGTCACATACAGATGGATCTTAGTGGCAGTTTTTTGCCTGATCTGGCGAAGCTGGATAATCTGGTTTTTGCTTCAAGTATATTTTTGTTTTATGCTGGTATGGAGATGACCGGTGTTCACGTCAAGGATATGGATAATCCTTCTAAAAGTTATCCTCGTGCAGTCTTTATAGGTGCTTTAATGACAGTCTTAATATTTATTCTTGGTACATACGCGCTTGGTTTTATCATTCCTAAGGATAACATCAATTTGACACAGAGTCTGCTGATAGGTTTCGATAATTATTTCAAATATATAAATGCATCATGGTTATCGCCTGTCATTGCAATTGCCCTCGCATTTGGTGTTCTAGCAGGAGTATTAGCGTGGGTTTCAGGACCTTCCAAAGGTTTGTTGATGGTCGGAAAAGCGGGTTATCTTCCTCCTTTCTTCCAGAAGACCAATAAATTAGGTGTTCAGAGTAACATATTGATAATTCAAGGGATTATTGTAACAATATTAAGTCTTCTCTTTGTAGTAATGCCGTCAGTACAAAGTTTTTATCAGATTTTATCACAAATGACGGTTTTATTATATTTGATAATGTATCTTCTAATGTTTGCCGCTGCTATTTATCTTCGTTATAGTATGAAAGATGCACCTAGGACATTCAGAATAGGAAAGAATGGTAATCTTTTGATGTGGCTTGTAGGAGGATTAGGCTTCTTAGGCTCGTTATTAGCATTTGTTCTGAGTTTCATTCCACCGGGACAGATTTCTACAGGAAGTAATGATGTTTGGTATGGAGTCATGATAGGAGGGTGTATAATATTTGTGGCTATACCATTTATAATATATTCATTACGTCGTCCATCGTGGCAAGACGAGAGCGGTGAAGGAAAGATACAACCTTTCCATTGGGAAGAATAATGGATGTTTGATTTGTAATACGTGTTGATGAAAAATATTCATTGACACGTATTTACATCTTAGGTTGAAGAACAATCTGATATGTGCTACGGCTTTTTTGTACAACGAAGATTATTTTATCTTTTATGAAGTCATGTTCTATACCTTCCTGATAATGTCGGATAGTGAATAGCTGTAGTCCGTTGTTATATTTTATTTTAAAGGTTTGAGAGAGAGCTTCAGTGAGTTGTAGGCGTTTTTTTTCATTTTCATCGAAGCAGATTGATAGTACCAGAGCTGAAATTTGAGTCATATTGGCATGAATATTAAGTTCATCCATGATATTAAATATCAGAGCTCTGTTATGTTCATTCATAAAGGAATAGTCGCGAGTCGTGATGCTCATAAGGGTTTGATTTTCTTTTACTATGAAAGAAGGTATATATTCGATGAAGTCATTTGTTCCATCAATTATAGAAGGTTGCAGTTTAGTATTGAGGAAAGATCGTACTTTAAGAGGTATATTTTTGTTTTGCAGTGGTTTAAGTGTTTTAGGATGTATGATGGAAGCGCCGTAGAAAGCGAGTTCTATGGCTTCGAAGTATGAGAGATGTTCTATTTTTTTTGTGTCGGGAAAACGTTTTGGGTCGGCGTTGCGGAGTCCATCTACATCTTTCCATATAGTTACTTCATCTGCATCCATGCAGTTGGCGAAGATTGCTGCAGTGAAGTCGGATCCTTCTCGCCCCAATGTCGTTGCGGTTTTTGGTGATGTAGAGCTTGCGATGAAACCTTGAGTTATATACATGCTTCCGTCGTGGCTGTCGTTAAGTTTGTCTATTCTGAGACGGCATTCATCCCAGTCGGGATTGGCGGATCGGAAGTTATGGTCGGTTATGATATACTCTCGAGCGTCTATGAGTTTATTCTTAATGCCACATTCGTTGAGATAAGCGGAAATCAATGTGGTAGATAACATCTCGCCGAAACTGACGGTGTTATCATATTGATAATCATAGTCGTATCCCGTTTCCTGAAGATTTAGGTACAAATCTAGGAAGAGATTGGTTATTGTTTCAAAGACAGGATGATTTGTATTATCTTCGAAGAGATCGTTCATGATATTTTCGTGATATTCAATAATTTCGCTTAGTGCACTTATCTCTAGATGCCCGTTATTATTTCTAAAATCGGCTAATGCTTTCTCAATGGCATTGGTGGTTTTTCCCATTGCGGAGATGACGAGCATAATCTCATCTCTGTTCTCATTTTCAAGAATGTTTTTCAAGTTTCTAACGGCGTTTGCGTCTTTCACCGATGCGCCGCCGAATTTATATATCTTACGAATCATTTTTATTTGTTAAATTAATTTACAAAGATAATAAAAGACTACGGATTTTTATTTTAGGATATTAAATTTTAACAAGATGATTTTCAAGCGCAAAGATAATAAAAGTTTCTTTCAATATTAAAGTTGGCGGTTTTTTAATTAGGAGTTAGGAATTAGGAATTAGGAATTAGGAATTAGGAGTTAGGAATTAGGAATGGATTTTTTTTGTGGAGAGAAATATTAAGAAACAGAAATAAAATTGGAATTTGAATGAACTTAAAAATAATTTTACATCTCTTATAGATAAGACTATTAAGAGCTACTCGAAGATCGATAATGATACGGGCGTGAAATTGCATGGTGTAAAAGGCATAGAAAAGTTCAAGTCCAAAATAGGAAACGATGTAATAGAGTTTATGAAGTTTTCAAGAGAGAAGGCTGTCTTAAGACTTACATCGACTAAAATTAAAGGTAAGATAACATCTGAGAATAATCTTAAACAAGTAAGATCGTTTTGTGAGAATAATAAATTTACTAAATCGCAGATAGAAACAGTAGTCACTATTTTTAACGAGGCTAATAAGAATAATTTTATAGTAGAAGTAACTGTTGCAAAATGATAAAGTCGCCATTGAGATATCCAGGTGGAAAAAGTCGGGCGATAAATATAATCGCTAATCTAATTCCAGATTTTGAGGAATTTAGGGAGCCTTTTGTCGGTGGAGGTTCTGTTTTTATCTATGCTAAGCAAAAATTTAAAGATAAGAAGTTCTGGATAAATGACTTGTATTTTGATTTGTATAAATTCTGGGAGGTTTCACAGAAGGATATTTAAAGTTTAATAAACCAAATTTATTCTTGGAGAGAGAAGTTTGATGATGGAAAGCGACTGCATAAGTTCTTGAATGAGAATTTGATGAGTTTTAATGATTTGGAAAGAGCTGCTGCATTTTTTATATATAACAGAATTACATTCTCTGGCACGAGTTTAAGCGGTGGGTTTAGTCAGGCTGCTTATGAAGAAAGATTTACGGAAAGTAGCATACAAAGATTAAGAGATATTTCTCAGGTTTTATCAGATACTGTAATCTCTAATTATGATTATTCGGATGTGGTCAAAAAAGAAGGTGAAAACGTTTTTATATTTTTAGACCCGCCTTATTATTTCGCTACAAAATCTGCATTGTATGGTAAAAATGCTAATCTTCATAAATCATTTGACCATGAACGTTTTGCAGAAACGATGAAGAATTGTAATCACAAATGGTTGATTACATATGATGATTGCGAGTATATTCGTGATTTGTTTTCATTTGCAAAAATCATCCCATGGAATCTTACATACGGTATGCGTAACGTGAATGTATCGTCAAGTCAGAAAGGCAACGAATTGTTTATTTCTAATTATTTGGAGGAAGGTTGTTTGGAAGACGGACAGTTAAGTTTGTTTTAAGGGATTTTTATTGCATAAGTAATAATTATCAATGCTATAAAAAACGAAGGACGCGACAATGTCACGTCCTACAAATATTGTTAATCGTACATTATTGAGACGCATCAATTACAACGTGTTTATTTTCATTGGTGTAATGTGACTCGTCTCTACAATTCCTAATTCCTAATTCTTACAACTGTGTTTTCCTCCGTGGTTGAAGCTCTGTTTAGGATGGTTATTTCTATTGACTTCCACTCTTGATTGAGTTGGGTAGCTAAGTTTCTCTAAATCAGCTACAGCCATGCGGATGTCGTTAAGGAGCATGTCAGCCATGTCGCGGCTGAAACCTTGACGACAGACAATTCTCATAACGACACATTGCTCTAAGTCCTTCGGCAATGTATAAGCCGGAACCATCCAGCCGTTTTGTTGCAACTTGTATTGTAAGTCGTACAAGGTCCAGTTAGCTACTTTATCGTATTTTGGATTAAGAGACCAGATGAACAATGGATTTACGATTTCTGTGCTATAATTTTTAAATTGCGGCATTTTGCCGATTTCTTCATGGAGATATTCTGCTATATCCATGGAGTTTTGTTGTATAGCCTTATAGCCTTGGAAACCTAAGCGGATGAATTGATAATATTGACCGAGCACTTGTGCAGCGGGGCGAGAGAAATTGAGTCCAACTTGTGTGATGTCGGCTCCCAGATAGTTGACGCTAAATGACATCTCTGATGGTATATATTTCTTATCACGCCAGATAACCCAGCCCAGGCCTGGATATACGAGACCGTATTTGTGTCCTGAGGTGCTTATTGAAAGGACGTTGTCGAGTCGGAAGTCCCACTTGACATGAGGTTTCAGGAATGGTAATATAAAACCTCCGGAAGCAGCATCGACATGTATGCATAGTTGGTTGCCTGTGGCTTTGTTAAATTTGCTGACCTCTTTGTCTAAAGCCTCGATGTCGTCGTTCATGCCTGTCCAGGTGCAGCCTGCGATAGGAACGATGCAGATGGTATTTTCATCGCACATTTCTATTGCTTTTTTAGGATCCAAAGTAGGATTTTCTGTTGTTAGTGGCACGGTACGCATCTCTATCTGCCAGAGCTGAGCGAATTTTTCCCACACAACCTGATAGCCTGTAGAAAGCACGAAGTTGGGCTTGTCGTATGGCTTGCCTTGTTCCATCCTTCTCTTACGCCATCGCATCCATGCTGAGACGCCGCCCAGCATACATGCTTCTGATGAACCAATACCTAAAGCACCTGTTTTCCATTTATTGGTTTCAGGAGTATTCCACAAGTTAGCGATGATATTGATACATTTCTGTCCCATCACAGCAATACGAGGATACTCTGTTTCATCGATATAGTTGATGCTTATGGCTTCGTTCATCAATTTTGTCGCATACTCATCCATGTATGTGGTGACGAATGTTGCCAAGTTTAGTCGTGGTTGTGTTTGAGGAAAGGTTTCGTCTTTGACGAGCTGATATGCGATCTGTGGTGTGGTTGGAGCCTCAGGGATTCTATCCACTGGTGAGGGTTTAATCATGACATCTGTACCGAAGACATCACTTTTAGCGTCTCCGTTTCTGAAATTCAAATCTTTCATAATGTTTTTAGTTTAAAAATAATATCCAAGAAACACTATGAAAGAGTAAAAGTTTGTTAATAAAAAGTCAATGTGACATCAATTGATATTTCAAATTTTCAGTTGTCAGATATCCATTTTCAGTTTGTCAATAACTCTTCTGTCTTTTTTTGTCGGGCGTCCTGCTCCTCTGTCGCGGTATTCGACTTTATAAGCATGTATGAATTCAATTCTTTCGTATTCTTCTTCAGGTGTCAGGTCGGTATAGACATCTATTACTTGTTTAGGTGACACGCGGTTTTTAGGAATGCTTTTAACTTCTACTACTTTATGCAATTGCCCTAGTTGAACTTGTATTTGTTCACCTATTTTGACATCGCGTGAGGGTTTTACAGATGTTTCATTGATTTTAACTTTACCGCCTTTACAGGCATCGGCGGCAAGTGTGCGCGTCTTGAAAAGACGCGCACACCAAAGCCATTTATCTATTCTTAATTCTTCCATAATAATTAAGTCAACATGACAATGAGGCGACGAGACAACAAGTTATAGTCTATTAATTCCTAATTCCTCACTTCTAATTCCTAATTAAAATTACTTTTCCCTGAAGAATAATTGAATTGGTACTCCATTGAAGTTCCAATTTTGGCGTATCTTGTTTTCTAAGAAACGACAATAAGATTCTTTAACATCTTTAGGCAGATTACAGAAGAATATAAACTGAGGTGTAGGACTCTTCAATTGTGTGATATATTTAATCTTCAGATAACGTCCGCGTGAAGCTGTTTGTGGTGGTTGAGAATTGATAATCTCTAACATTGTATCGTTGAGTTCACGGACTGGGATTCTTCTTTCGCGGTTCTCATAAACTTGATGTAGAGCCTCAAGAACGCGGAAGGTTCTTTGTCGATTTATTGCGGAAGTGAAAATAATAGGATAATCGTTGAAAGGTGCGGTGCGTTCTCTTATCATCTTCTCAAATTGAAGGTGAGTGTTAGAGTCTTTATCGATCAAATCCCATTTGTTTACGATGAGAACAAGGCCTTTCTTATTTTTCTCTATAAGACGTAGTATATTCATATCTTGAGCCTCGAAACCTTGTGTTGCATCGATGATAAGAGCTGCCACATCGCATTCTTCGATGGCACGAATAGAACGCATCACAGAATAGAATTCAATGTTTTCTGACACTTTGCTCTTTTTACGAAGCCCCGCTGTATCAACGAGCATAAAATCCATGTTGAAAGCATTGAAACGAGTGTTGTTACTATCACGAGTTGTGCCTGCTATATCGGTAACTATATGTCTTTCAGTGCCTAAGAAAGCATTTATCATAGAAGATTTGCCTACGTTGGGTCTGCCTACCAATGCAAAACGAGGTAGTCCAGAATGATCTTCGGTATCATTTTCAGGAAGATGTTTTACAACTTCATCTAGAAGCTCACCGGTTCCGGTTCCTGTCATGGCAGAAAAAGCGTAGATGTCGCCTAGTCCTAAACCATAAAAGTCGGCGATATTGCTTTCTTTGTTAGGAATGTCAGTCTTATTCACGGCGAGGAAGACCTTTTTCTTTGAACGACGTAATAAAAGAGCAACGTCTTCATCAAGGACGTGAAGACCTTCTTTCCCATCAACAACAAATATAATGACATCAGCTTCTTCGATGGCGAGTTCTACCTGTTTTCTGATTTCTTCCTCAAAAATGTCGTCAGAACCAACAACATAACCTCCAGTATCGATAACAGTGAAAGTCTTGCCATTCCAATCGCTATGACCATAATGTCTGTCGCGAGTTACGCCACTAGTCTCTTCCACAATGGCTTGACGTGTTTGTACCAAACGATTGAAGAAAGTCGATTTTCCAACATTTGGCCTTCCTACTATTGCTACAATATTACTCATTTTCTTGTTTTATTTCGATAATTTGCAAAGATAATAAAAATAGTTTATAGTATATAGTTAATTGTTTATAGCAGTTGGAAAGTTTATAGTTCTATAGTTTGTGGTTTATTATGAGACAATACATAAACTTTTAGACTTAATAGCTATAAGCATGTAAACTTCTGTCAACTATAAACTCTAAACCATTAACTTTAAAAGTCGTAACTGAAGTTTCTCAGTTCTTCTTCGTTGTCACGCCAGTCTTTGCTTACTTTGACATTGAGATCTAAGAAGATCTTTTTTCCTGTAAATTCTTCTATTCCGGTGCGTGACATTATGCCGAGTTTTTTTATTGCGGATCCTGATTTTCCTATTAATATAGCTTTTTGGGAGTCTCGTGCAGCATAAATCGTAGCCCTGATATTGATCATTTTCTTGCTTTCCTCGTAGGCATCAACAACGACTTCTACAGAATAAGGAACTTCTTGTTTGTAGATCAGCAATATCTTTTCTCTTATTATTTCGGAGATGAAGAATCTCATTGATCTGTCTGTGAGTTCGTCTTTTGGAAAATAAGGAGGGCAATCAGGAAGTTTTTCCAAGATACAATCAAAGATGTGACTGATGTTGGCATGATGTAAAGCAGAGATTGGGAATACAGTTGATTTAGGTAGTGTATTTTGCCAGAAATTAACTGCAGATACCACTCCATCCTGATCCGACAAATCAATTTTGTTTAGTAAAACAAAGATCGGAATATCGGTTTTTTGAAGACGTTCTACTGTTTTCTCATCGATTTTTTTGTCGGAAATATCCACTACATACAGTATAAGGTCAGCATCAATGAATGCGACATTGACGAACTGATTCATCACTTCATGCATCTTATAAGCGGGATTTTTTATGATTCCTGGAGTATCTGAGAACACAATTTGGAAGTCATCACCGTTCACGATGCCCAAAATTCGGTGTCTTGTGGTCTGTGCTTTTGATGTTACTATAGAAATTTTTTCGCCTACAAATTCGTTCATAAGCGTTGATTTTCCGACATTTGGCTTGCCAATAATATTTACGTAACCTGCTTTATGATTCATAGAAAAAATTTTTTTTAAAAAATACTTGACTTGCAAAGAAACAAAATATATCTTTGCAGTCGAAAACAAAACGAAAAAAAACTTGTTTTTTTCGTACTCAGGATGCGGGGTAGAGCAGTCCGGTAGCTCGTCGGGCTCATAACCCGGAGGTCACAGGTTCAAATCCTGTCCCCGCTACTAGAAACGGATGATATACATCATCCGTTTTTTTTGTTTATCATTGTTTATCGTACTGCTGTACCTCCTCGTAAATATATTCTAATTTTATTCCTGCAGTTTTGAACATCTGTTCCGACTCTGCGCAGTCGTGATATTTTCTTTGACATACGACTCTTACAATACCGCAGTTAATGATAAGCATGGCACATGTTCTACAAGGTGTCATTCTGCAGTAAAGAGTGCTGCCTTCTAAGGCTATACCTCTTCTGGCGGCCTGAGCGATGGCATTTTGCTCAGCATGAACTGTCCTTACACAGTGTTGTGTGATATGTCCGTCTTCATGAATCATCTTCTTAAAAAGATGACCAACTTCATCGCAATGAGGCAATCCTGTCGGAGCACCAACGTATCCTGTCACCAAGATCTGACGATCCTTAACGATGACACATCCGCTACGGCCACGATTACAGGTGGCGCGTTCTGCAACAGTATCGGCTAAATTCATGAAATATTCATCCCATGTAGGACGTTTATATTCTTTATCCCCGATATTTTGCAATACCTCTTCTACTTTTTTATGCAATTCTTCTATCGTTCCGTCATTCTTGAAAACATAATTAGCTTCTTTGATACATGCCGCGATGTTCTGTTTATTAGGGTCATCAGAATTCATCTCACGTTCTTCGTTCGCCACAAAAGTCTCGAAACTAACAGCATCAGTCTCTGATTTTCTCTGTATTATGCGTTCATAACGTGTTTTCTGATCTGCATCGATAGCGAAGAGATAGAAATTACCTTTTGATCGAAGAGCATTGACTTCGCCTATTGCGCGAATGCTTTCTATGACAGCATTCTTTCCTGTGGCAAAAGCTCTTTCATAAAGTTGTGTGGCAATATAACTTGGTGAATGTGAAGCTCTTAAATCATTGCCTACCAATGTTAGAGTGTCACGATTAACTTCCAAACCTCTTTTTTGAATTTCTTCAGCAATAAAGGCGCGTACAGAATAATGTACATAACCCTTTTCTTTGACCAGATAATCCACAATAGTGCCTTTTCCTGCTCCTAATGTTCCTGTTATTCCTATGATATTCATATTGTTGAATTTATTTGCTTTCCTGTCTAATATCTTCTATCCATTTTTTAATATCAAGGGGTTGATAATCACTTATACCTTTCATTAAGGTTTCAGCATTATCGCTGATTATGATATTATCTCTATGTTCTTTACGTATAAAACCTTGACTTACAGCATGATCTATAAAATGAACCAAACTATCGTAGTAGTTTAAGGTGTTATAAAGAGCGACGGCTTTGTTGGTGTAACGTAACTGATTAAGTACTATTATTTCAAATAATTCGTCTAATGTTCCAAAACCGCCAGGCATAGCTATAATGGCATCAGATTCGTTTATTAACATCTCTTTACGTTCAGCCATGCTGTCAACTTCTATTAATCTTGTGACTCCAAAATGCGCCACTTCCATGGAAACTAGCTGTTTCGGAATTATCCCTACTACTTCTTTGCCTTTTTCCAACATTTTATCAGCTATTATAGTCATCAAGCCTACGCTTCCACCTCCGTAATAGAGTGTACAATCGTGCTGGGCGAGAACTTCGCCTAAACGTTCGGCAGCTTCGCGGTATCTGATGTCAAAACCCATGCTGCTTCCACAGAAAACACAAACTTTCATTTTGTTATTTATTTGCTTGCAAAGATAAAAAAAGACAAAAGACAATGGCAATGTACAAGAGATTTTTATTCTTTATTCTTCATTTCTAGTTCCACAATTTTCTCAAACATATCTATGCCAGTATCAATAATTTCATCTTCAAATTCGTAAGTAGGGCTGTGTAGAGGCTCGTGCTCCAGTCCGCAACCCAGCCCGAACAGACAAGTAGGACAAGTTTCTCCAAATCTTCCAAAATCTTCTGACCATGGGAATGGCTCTTGTATCTTATTGACAGACAGTTTTAAACTCTTGGCAGCTAGCTCCACCATAGATGTTTTTTCAAGAGAGTTTATACTTGCTGAGAATGCTTCATGAATACTATGAGAGAAGTTTAGATTAAATTCTTTAGCGATATAATCAGATAAATTTATGGTACTTTCCTTCAGATGTTGGAGTGATTTATTATTCTGGCTTCTCATAGTGATCCAGATTTCGGCATGACCAGGACTGACGCCGAATGTTTTTTCTCCAATAGAAACATGTGTTATGGTCAGTAAAGTTCTGTATCTTTCTTTTTTTAGATTTTCATATTTCTTTTTGAAAGCGTCTAATAATATCATTATCGCTTTTTGAGGGTTGTTGCCATTCTCAGGTTGTGAAGCGTGAGATGTACTTCCTTCAAAGATGAGTTTTAATCCTAGAGATGCTGATGCGAAACAATCATTTTTTATGATTATCTGATGTTTGGCAAATGATGGTAGATTGTGTAATGCATAGGCGGCATCAATTTTCAGCTCACGGAATATGGGATCATTTATGACAGCTACAGCTCCTTCACCTGTTTCTTCAGCAGCTTGAAACAATAGAATTACATTACCTTTCTCAGGACGTTTTTTTGCAAGGCGGAATGCCAGTCCGCATAATATTGTGGCATGACCATCATGACCGCAACGATGAGAATATGGACGAAGACTATTGTCTGCTGACTGTTGAGTGTTCATTGGGATATTTAAACCGTCTATGTCGGCTCGAAGTAATATATTCTTCCCTTCTTCTTTGCCTTTATAAACAGCGATAATACTATATCCTCCAATATTTTTTATATGAAGATCAGGCTTTGTTCTTTCCAAAAACCTGTTAATTATCTTATTCGTATTTTTTTCATTGCCAGATGGCTCAGCATTATTGTGAAGCCTAAGTCTAAGTAATTCAAATGTTTTCATTTAATGATGATGTTGCTTTATTGTCACATCAAAAATAAAAAAATATTTTTAATTGTCAAAAAATAACAACTAATAAGGAAAAGTATTATCTTTGTCCAAATTTAGAGATATGAGTGTTTTGTATCCATTGAAATTTACTCCTGCATATTTTGAAAAAATTTGGGGAGGTCAGCATATAAGGACGATATTACACCAGGATTTTGGCGATTTACCTAATTGCGGTGAGGCTTGGTTATTGTCTGGTTATGAAGGTCACAATAGCGTTGTCGCAAACGGTAATTTTGCGGGTGATGAAATCAACGATCTTATTGAAACATTTATGGGAGATCTTGTCGGTGATGAGGTTTTTAATAGGTTTGGTGAACGTTTCCCATTGTTAATCAAGATTATAGATCCTCTTGATAGTCTTTCTGTACAAGTACATCCTGATGATGAATTGGCGCGACAGCAGGGTATGGAGAATGGTAAGACTGAAATGTGGTATGTCATGAATTCAGAGGAAGGTTCAGAGATAGTGACCGGTTTCAAGAGAGATGTCAGTCCAGATGAGTTTGAGAATGCACTTCGGGAAAAGAAGGTAGAGACATTACTTAATTACGAAAAAGCCAATAAAGGTGATGTTTTCTTTATTCCGGCTCGACGTATTCATGCGCTTGGAGCAGGTTGTATGGTGGCTGAGATTCAGCAGACTAGCGACACTTCATATCGTGTATATGATTGGGATCGAATTGACAGATTTGGAATGCAGAGAGAACTTCACATCGACGAGGCTCTTGCTACTCTTAATTTCAAGAAAGAGGATGATTATATAACACATTACGACAGAGATATTAAAAATTCTACGGTCAAATTAGTGAGTTGCCCTTTCTTTACAACGAATCTTATTAAGCTAGATGCAACTCTTAAGAAAGACTATTCGGAATTAGATTCATTCGTGATATTACTTTGTGTATCAGGAAGTTTTACCTTGTCATCAGAAGAAGGTGCAGAAAAGGTTAATACAGGAGAGTGCATATTGATACCTAATATTATCAATAATGTTGAAATAATCTCTGATGGAGATTGTGAATTATTGGAAGTATATATTGTATAACTTAAACATTAATATTTATGAAAAAGACATTAGTACTATTGTTCTTAGGCATGTTATTTTTTGGCGCTAAGGCACAATCAGATTTGCCAAACGTTACACTTAAAAATCTTGATGGCGAATCTATCAATGTTACAGAATTGAATAATGATGGAAAGCCATTTGTTATGACTTTTTGGGCTACATGGTGCGGACCATGCGTTAAGGAACATAACGCTTTAAGTGATGTTTATCAAGATTGGCAAGATGAAACAGGTGTGAAGATTTTTGCAGTTTCTATTGATGACTCACGTTCAACAGCACGTATCAGACCATTTGTTGAAGGTAAGGGCTGGGAGTTTGACATCCTGCTTGATGTTAACAAAGATTTGGCTAGAGCTATGAATGTAAGCAATCCTCCTCATACATTCTTATTTGATGGTAACGGAAAAATGGTTTACCAGCATACAGGTTACTTCGAGGGAGCTGAAGAAGAGTTATATCAGGAAATTTTAAAACTTAACGAATAAGTATAAATAATGAGACGTTTTATACTATTGTTGGCGTTGATAGCATCTGCCACAATTTTGAATGCTCAGATATTAGATTTGGAAAACTCTCAGGTTAATGGTAGTTTTCAGATAGATGGACAATATTATCAGGTTGACGAAGGTATTGGTATTACAGAGTCAACAATTGGTGGTAATGTGTTTGGTATCAATGGTTTTGGTAAGATTAATTACTCTTTGGGTAATTTTAATGCAGGTCTTCGTTACGAGGCATACCTTCCTCCGATGTCAGGTTTCGACACAAGATTGGAGGGCTGTGGCATTGCTAACTACTTTGCAAGTTATGACAATGGTACTATAGGTATTACCATTGGTGACATATACGATCAGTTTGGTAATGGCTTTGTTTTCAGAACATATGAAGAATGGTCATTAGGTTTTGACAACTCACTTCGTGGTATGAGAGCCATCTATCGTCCTGCGCAAGGTGTAACTTTAAAAGCTGTCTATGGTAAACAAAGATTTTACTGGGCTCCATACGGTGCTTCTGAAAGCAGAGGTATAGTTCGCGGCTTCGATGGTGAATGGGATTTGAATCAAAGTTTCTCAGGAATGAGTAGCTCAAAATTCAGAGCAACAATTGGTGGTAGCTTTGTTAGCAAGTATCAAAAAAACACCAATAACATATATTATATTCCAGAAAACGTTGGTGCTTTTGCAGGTCGTATTAACTTAGGTTATGGTCGTTTTGCCTTCTCGACAGAATACGCATATAAGATTAATGATCCTTCTGCATTTAACAATTACATCTATAAGGAAGGTCAGGCAATACTTTCATCATTATCATATTCACAGAAAGGCTTTGGCGTTATCTTGCAGGTTAAACGTGTTGATAACATGAGTTTTAAATCAGATTATCAGGGAGTTAAGAACGATTTGGATATAAATTTCATTCCTCCTATCAATTATACTCATACTCATAGCTTACCTGCTATTTATTCATACGCTACACAACCTCTCGGTGAGATGGCTATGCAATTGCAAATCAATTATACCATTCCTAAAGGAACCATTATAGGTGGTAAATATGGAACAAAAATCACTGTCGATTTTAGTCAGGTTAATGATATTGTGAGAGATTCTATCTTTAATGATGTAGATGGCGGTATTAATGGTACGCCTGGTTATACATCAAATTTCTTCGCTGTCAGCGATCATATCTTCTACCGTGATTTCAATATTGAAATTGAAAGACGTTTGAATAAGAAGTGGAAACTTATAGCACAATATATCAATTTGTATTATGATATGGCAACTATCGAGAACCATCCAGGAGCTCCTGTTGTGAAAGCAAATATCGGTTTTGTCGATCTTACCTACAGAATCACCAACAAGCAAAGTATTCGCCTTGAGTTACAACATCTTTGGGATAATATTAACAAGAGTAATACCGCAGAGGCTTCTGTCATAGACCATTCGGATCTATATAAGAAAAGAGGTAACTGGGCTGCAGCCTTGGTGGAATATTCTATTTCTCCAAAATGGTTCGTCTCTGTAGCTGATAAGTATAATTATGGTAACCCTATTGTTGAAAACCGTGATCATTATTATACAGCATCAGTCGGTTATATTAAAGAATCAACTAGAATAACTCTTACAGGTGGTCGTCAAAGTGAAGGTATGGTCTGCGTTGGTGGTGTTTGCCGCGTAGTTCCTGCATCAAGTGGTATATCATTATCAATCGTAACATCATTCTAAAAGGTAATAAAATGAAAAAAATATTAAATATATTGGCAGTTTCATTATTTATGATAGGTATGATAGCATGTGATAAGATAGAAGAGCCATACTTCAGACCTAATAATGAAGATTCAGAACATCTTCCATTGTCGGATGATGATATTTCTAATTGGGAAAATAAGAAGGTCGTTCTTCTTGAAGATTATACTGGCGTGAGATGCGTTAACTGTCCTGCAGCAGCTGAAATAGCTAATAATCTTTTAGCTCAATATGAACATAAGTTAGTAGTCTTAGGTGTTCATGCTGGTTTCTTATCAATGCCTATCGGTGGTTTCCCTGATTTTCAAACAGAAGAAGGTACAGCATGGTACGAGCATTTTGGTTTTGATAGTAATCCTATCGGTACTATTAACCGTAAACTTAATGGTAGTACATACGGATATAATGCGTCAGCATGGGCTGATGCTGTTGCGCAAGCTGTTGAAGGTCAGCCTAACATAAGATTATTGACAGCTACTTCTTTCGATGAAAATACACGACAGCTGAAGGTTAGTGCATATACAACATTCTTGGAAGGGTTTGAAGGAAATAGCAACTATAATCTTACGGTTTGTCTCATGGAAGATAATGTGATCGGAAAACAATTAGTTCCAGAGGGTACTAATGAAGAATACGTACATCGTCACGTTTTCCGTGGCACTCTCAACGGGGCTTGGGGAGCTGAGTTTGACCAGGTTGTGTTAGAAGAAGATATCGTAAAATCATATTCTATCACAATGGATGAAGCTTTCAATGCCGATAACTGTTACATCGTTGCATATGTTTATGACAGAGAGACAAAAGAAATTCTACAAGTGACTGAAAAGAAGATAAAATAAGTTTATCTCTCCTTTAGTTATATAAAATGAGGCTGTCTAACAAGTTTAGACGGTCTCTTTTTATGTATCGAGACAAAATTGATATAAGAGTACGTTTTGCGAATCAACACCTTATTCTGTATATTTTTTTATAAAAAATAAGGCTTTTCCATT
>SUWT01000078.1 GCA_015061335.1 Lentimicrobiaceae bacterium
ATTCATCATTTTGCCAATACATCTCTTTTCAGGAAAACACAAAAAAGAAACGTAGGCTCGTAACTCTTTTCTGATGATAGGTCCTAGGAAAACCGCGACAAGGAAAAAAGCAACAGCCTACGCTAAAGCCAGCATACGTTGGGATACGTACGCACGAACCAGCGAAAGCATCTGCCATCTCTTGTCTTAATGAATTTCCTAGGTTCATCATCGAGAATGACAAACACTCACGTGTTAATCGAATTATGTTGCAATATTAAACATTATTTCGTTTCATGCAACATAAAAACGATATTTTTTAGTGTAGAGTTTAGAGTGTAGAGTTTAGAGTAGTTGAAAGTTAATAGTAATAAGTTATAAGTGTATCAGAATTTAATAAACTTTAAAACTTACAACTTTAAACTTTAGAACTACTCTACACTCTACACCATCAACTCTACACTATCCAACGAGGCTGTTGCTCATTGCAAAAGTAAATAAATAAGGCAATAAGAAAATTGTCTTTTGTTGTCTTTTAACTTTCAGTTGTCAACGGACAACAGTCAACAGACAACAGACTTTGTTCATTTGGAAGAAGGGATGTGGAAACGGGAAACTTTACCTGAGACGATGATTTTGCACTGGTCGTATTGAATAACCGCAGCTGCGACTTTTCGTCGTCAATCTGTCTGCTTCGAGGAGGTAAGAAATATAGCGGCCTTCATGTGGCGTTGAGGTCCAATAAATGCCATAATCTTTTTCAATGCGGCATTTCTCAAAGTATATGCAGTTATTCGGAAGAAAAATGCTGTTGCTATTTGGTCCTGTTATCTTCAGTCCTTTTTTATCATTAAGAACACTCTTCTCCAACTTGCATACTGTTATCAATTCCAGCATCTCGTCTTTTGTCGGCATTCTCCACTCCTCTCCCCATTGGGAGGTGGCCGCGTCAAATTTAGGATTGCCCGAGATATTCCACAACCTGTTTTTGCATGTGGCAATGTTCTTTGAATACGTCAGACTATTCATTTTTGAATAATCATCTTTCGGTTTTATCTCGCCCCAAGCGAAATAGTCGCCGCATTCTTCAGGAGAATTCGCTCCGACGTTACAAGTCGCCCATTTCAATCCGCTGGGCAATCCTAAATCAATGCATTCGTGGTTCATATTTTTTAAAGTCAACAGACAACGGACTACAGTCAACAGACTTTGACCATGATTTTAATTACTTATATATAACAAAAGTGTTACAAAAATTCAGTGATTATATATACCGTTTTGTAAAAATGTCAAAAAAAATTGGACAATGATTTTTTACTGTGAGTTTTCTGACGTCAACGGACAACAGACTTTGGGTATGCGGTTTTCTCTCACAGAGACGCAAAGTATCGCAGAGATTTTTGTTATTACTTTGCGTTGCTTTGCGCCTTTGCGAGAGATTTTGCAACATTAAAACCGTAGATCATAACCACATAAAAAGATTCAATCATTAAAGATGTTTTTTCCTAAAAATATTTCGCCTGCTTTATCTCTCATTTTCTTCACCTTTATTTTCAATAAAACAACCATAACCGGAACCTTGCTCAAATCGTTGAATTTATTTTTATTTTCCATGTTTTATCCTAAAAACCCTATTGTCGCCTTTCTCCATTCTTTCTTTTATTTCGCAATAAATTCCCATTTGGGAATCGTTTAGATGTTCGGTACAAATGCTTGAAAGTATCGCTGAACATTTTTGCATCTCATTGATTTCGCGATATATTTCCGCTTTCATCAATGGCTCCACGTCTCCATATTCCTCGACAAATCTTATCGCTATGCTTTTAACAAACTCAAATTCCTCCGCCGATGGAACATGCTCATCATTACCTCTGTAATAAAAGTCATTATATGCCTGTAGCACCCAAAACCTTACATTGTTCAATTTGATAGAGTTGACTTTGCTTATATTTTCAGGGCTTTCGAGACTTTCGCAAAACTGCCAATATGCCTCTTTCCATTCCAGATAACTCAGTAAACCATGTGTTCCAAATAAACTTTCTTATTTTTTTGTCTCTTCGTACGGTGGCATAAAATAGTATTTTCTGCAATGCGGACACTTTTGTACTGAAGATGGCTTCTGCAACATAGGAGCAATGAGTTTTCCATCCGACCAAAGCTCTGCACCGATGTAATTTCCAGACATTAACGACATGATTTCTTTCTCACCTCCACAATGAGGACATGATGTAATTTTTGCAAAACCTAGTCTCATATATTATTATTTTTTGCTGTGAGCAGTTAGCTTTTTGGAAAATGCATAAAAAAAATGAGACGCATCAATTATATATTGTTTATTTTCAATGGTGTAATTGGTACGTCTCTACTAGTAACTTTGATTTTACATTAGTATCATACAACGCCCTTTAGCAATTCAAAAGCATCAGTACCATTATAAGGATATCTGCAAAGAAATGCCAAATCTCCACTTCTAACTCTGTTAAAGAAATTCTTCATATCAGAATCCTTTATAGGCAAATCCAAACTAAGCACATATTCCCCCAAGGAGTTGTTTTCTTCAGCTGTAAGACCAGACCAAATCCTATATGTATTCGGTCCATAGAGGCCAACCCTTTCCAATTCTTTGCTCATCATCTCGTTTGTTTTATCCACATCATCTTTATACCAATAATCAGAAAAGAAACAAACATATATTTTCATTACTTGAGCATATATATTTAGATTATGAAGATAGTCTTCAACAGATGAACCTTCTCTATAAGGGTTATCCGACAATGTTTTAATTCTTCCTATGATATTATCACCATAATTCAATTGGTCGTCTATGTCTGCTAGAATTGATATTAATGTTATCATATATAATGTTTTAGTTATTCAATATTGCGTTTTACTTTTCTTCTATTTTTTCATTTCATTGCATATATTTTTTCTATTGCCGCTAATGTTATTTCCCTGCCTTCCTCCACACTCATATACCCACTTTTTTGAATAGATTCACTCAATATCGTTTTTACCTCACCGTCTTCGACAAATACCCTACTGCCGTTGATGACAGTTTCGTTTAAGATTTCATCGTTATCGTTATTTATAAATTCTTGCTGTTTGGTTATTTTTTCCATAGTTTAAGATTTATATTTTATACACTATAATATAACAAAAATAATGAATAGATTAATGTGAATGATAAAAAAAATGTTACTTTTGTATTGAATTTTACATCAGAAGAACTTTGGTGTAAAGTTGTATATAATCGCCTTTATAAATTATCTATCTAATTCCTTATAAATCAACATTGCTGATGGCAACCATGATACAGCAGAACCGTTTATACAACAGCAAGTTGAATACTTTATATCTATTACCTCCACATTATTTTCTTCCAAAAATTTATTTATTCTACAATCCAATCTTTCATGATGAAGTGGATTCATGGAACTTCCCATAGTAAATGTTTTAACCTTAATCATAACTTTAACTTATTTAAATATTTATCACTTTACTTATAATTTTAAATTTGTCATTATAGTCCATGCAGTGATATAGAGTTACTATTAACTTTTCACATCCTAACCGAAGAACTTTTCTGTTTCAATAACTTCAGGAATATCGTAATAAATATCTACGCCCTTTTCCTCTAAGGATTTACAAATCGACAATTGTTCGTCAAATGACAATTCATAATATTTTTCTTCCATCTTGATATTGTCGAATTTATCAAGTTCGTCCTTAGAAGCGTACAATTGCGCCAGTGTTTCTATCATAGCATCAGTATCATAATCCAAGAGGACACAACATTTTTTAAAATATTTGCCATCACTGTCATTTGTCGCTCCTACCATATCCGCTTCGCAATCAGTTTCAAAATACACATTTGTTTGCTTGTGTAATTTCACATCTCTGATGTAATATTCCACCGCGCCAACTGAACTGAGCCAGCTTTCATAAATATGCAGATTGCCATCTTTTAACTCGATATTAGATGGATGAATCCACGAGTATGCAAGTGGTCGTTTGAAACCATTATTATAATCATCGTCTTTATCCCATACACTGAAAACATATTCCATCCCATCCGGATACGCATACTCCGTTTTTGATTTCTCTATTGTGTAAACCTTAGCATTTACCTCACCTATTTTGTATCTCGTATCTAACTCAACACAAATGTCGAATGTTTTCATAATCTTATTACAAATCTCTGTGCCATTTGCACCTTCAATTACAAAAGTGTTTGAACCATAATTACTCATATTACTTATTTTTAATTCATTAATAATTTTATTTTTTACTGTGAGCATGAGATTATCGAAGGCATGAGACGCATCTCTACCAACTCCTAAATGCCTAACATTCTTCTATACCAATAAACTTATAGTTTTTCTTAACAAATTCTATTAATCTATCGAAGTCGCCCTTGCGCCACATTTTTACATTGCGAATATCATTAGGTTGCACGTTTGGCAATTCATGATTATCATCATAATAGAAGTCCCAACTATTTTCAACATCTATTGTATTACCGTAATGTTTTGATGTCTCAACGTCAACACGAAGTGTTTTGTCCATAACATAAAATAGATGGTTTAGATATCTATTGTGATAGTATTCGTTAATTTTTCCAGGGAATGCCGTTCTCAAGTCATCAAGAGTCAAACTTTTACCTGGATTTTCTTCTCCCCACTTCATACAATAAGCCTTGAAAATCAAGTACGAAGCCTCGCTTTTAGATGCAGGTTTACCATTAGCATTTAGCCAATTATCCTCACCAATACCAATCAAATAACGAGTGTTGTCTCGATTATTGGTCTTAATCACTTTACTTATTATTTTGAGTTTGTCGGGATTGTTTTTACAATGGTTATATAAAACCACTTTAAAAAGATTCTCGTTGCTGTTCCAAAAATCTGTAACCAAAGTTGTTTCATCAGCAGTTTCAAAATCTTCATCGAGTAGATTTTTCGCTTCATTGTAGTAAAGCGCACGGAAAGCTGTCTGAAAAGCTTTTGAATTGTATATCACTTCAAGACTTTCATCCTCACTTTGAGCAATGGCAAGAATAGAGTAATCTTTTTCATCATTGCTTGCTGGACAACTTAAATTACGAATATATCCATCAATCATTACCTGTACTTCTGTAGCTGCATTCTGCAAATGAGAATTCATGGATGCAGGTGTAATGACATAGTCAAGTAACTGTTGGTATTCTATATGGATAAAAGCATCTGACATAGGTTTGTTAGCGCCAGACGGTGTTAGATAAACCATCAAAGGCTGGTAGTATGGATTTTTGGACACATTAAATCCAAGCGAGTTGCAAATCACACCCATAGCTTCGCTATATCGTACAGTCTGAGCTTTGGAAGGATTAGTTGCATTTCCTTCATTACTATATATTTTATTCTCAAGCACAATAGGAATATGATATGTCACCTCTTTGTCAAAACGATTATTAAAACTTATCTGTAACAGCATCCAGATGTCGAATCTATTTTGAGAGTCAGACTTGAACGAACCATTTTCATTTTTTTCAATTATAGAATCTAAATCTTCTATGTTATTCTGTACGAGACCTGCAATAGATTGCTCTGTCTTTATTTCCTGAACATTGAGTCTATAATTGCCAGTTATGAGGTGTGTTCTAACATCCTCTTGTTCATAGCATTTATCTTTATCTGTTGCCAATGCTGCTACAAGAGACAAGAAGCGACGAAGCGGCAACTCTTTCAAAGAGTGTGATTCATTAGGATTCAACAACCATGCGATGAATTTGCTATGACGGTTTTCGTTACGCTCCACTCCAAGCATATTATAAACAGTCTGTTGTTCGTAATAAGCATTTAACTTCTGATATTCTGGAGTTTTATATAAATATAATACGTCGTTGATAAAAGTATTCATGATTTTCTTTTTTTAATTAATAATTTTATTTTTTGCTATGAGCTATAAGATTATCGAAAGCATGAGAGGCATCAACTCCTAATTGCCTAACATTCTTCTATACCAATAAATTTATAGTTTTCTTCAACAAATTCAATGAGTTTATCGAAGTCGCCCTTGCGCCACATTTTTACGCACATCGCTTTCTTCTGACCGTTTTCAATAGACAATAATTTTTCATCATCGACATAGAAATCCCATTGGGCGAGAGTTTTTTCTCCTTTATGTTTACCTGCCGTAAAAAGTATATATCCATCACAGTTAAACTCGTAGAACAACTCATTGAATTTACGATTATAATAGTAGTCATTAAGTTTCTCGCAAGGGAAAGCTTTTTGCAGTTCTGCAAGCGTTGTTGATGGATATTCCATAAGATAAGCCTTGAATATAGCACAAGCGGCCATCGCTTTTGAGAGACGTTTGTCAGGGAATATCTCCGTTCCGTTGTATGAGACTAAATATTTGCTGTTATCTCTGTTTGAGGATTTAAAGAGTTTATCCAACTTTGCACTGTGTTCACCATACAAATGATATATAACAGCCTTGAAAAGAATCTCGTTGGCATCCCAAAGCATACGAAGGATATTGTCGTCATCAATGTTACCAGAAGTCAGAGTTTCATAACGTTCCCCGATAATTGTCTTAACATCTGCTGAAGGATATAGAGAAGCAAATGCATTTTCAAATATATCGCGGTTGTTTGTCACGACACGTTCAAGCAACATCTTCTCTTTCTTAGAAACAGCCAATACGCCATAATGCTTATTGTTTTCAGTCAAAGCCGGACGACCAAGATTGCGGACAAATGCTTCAACAAATTGCAAACTATCCGCATCAACACTCGACATGAGTGGTTCTATGACGTATGTCAATAACTCTTGGTATGTAATGTTGGTAAATTGATCGCAAGAAGGTTTCTGTTTTGTTGCTGTAAGCAAGATGCCCATACCGCTGCTATACTCCATCTCAGATGGGAACTCATTCATATATGAATTTACAGCTTCAAAATATCGCACCGTCTGGTTTTTACCTTCATTGCTATATATTTTGTTTTCGATAAGCATTCCGACTGCAAGAGAACTATCTTTACCATCTTCATCCTTGACAGTCAATTCTAAAGCAGACCAAATATCTATGCGACCTTTTGAATTATCTGAGTTCAACTTGCCAACACTCTTTTCTAACTCAAAATCTTCACGAATTGTTATGTTATAGTCTCCAGCAAGAACTCGACTATAGAAATCTACTCTACAATCATTTTTCTTAAAGATAATCTCTCCACTCTCTTTCGTAGCCACAAGACGCAGGAACAACTTCAATGGAGCGTCACCCAAACCATGTTCCGATTTAGGGTTTAACCACCAAGCGATAAATGCACTATGACGATTCTCGTTACGTTCAACATTGAGAGCCCCGAAGATGGTTTTTTCATTGTAGTATGAGTTAAGTTCTTGGAACTCTACACTATTGATAAGAATTAGAATTTTATTTTTCATTTTAATAAGCTTTTTATTGTTATGAATATATATATATAGTAAAAATGGTTAAAAAATTCAGTTATAAAAGCAAAAAAAATTCACCTAAATTGCAGGCGAATATATTATTTATTTTGTAGGAAATTCTGATATCCGTTGAGCAGTACTTCCTTTTGGGCATCATTTAGTGTTAAAGTATTTGCAGGAAAGCATTGAACAATCAGCGGATGAGTATGACATTCCATATATCCATCATCGCCATCGAGAGTTGTATATCCATCATCAGTAAAGTCAAATGGAGGCCTTATGTTAGATGATAGAATCCGTTTTTCAACATCCGTTCTGTCAATTGGCAACGAACAAACTATCTCAAGAGATACCCTGTCACCTCTGAACACTTCTACCAAATCGCCAGGACGAAACTGCAATTCGCGTTCGTCCCTACCCATGAAAATCTCCCAAACACCATTTGTGTCATCAATTTCAGACGCCAAGCTCTTTGCAAACAATTTACCGTCGCGAGTATAAGAACGAGTGCACTGAGATCGCGAATGATAGCAATGAACACAGAAAGGCACCTCTCGAACAAAGAAACAATATCGGTTTTTTGACTCTTCTTTTGCCAACTCCTCTATCTTTTTTTCCGCTTCCTCCAAAGAATGAAACAAGATCTCTTCCTGATGATACACGTCAAACACAGGATAAGACGCTTCATCAATATCATCAATCACATATCCATCCAACCTATAGACAACATCTTCGTATGGAATATAACGACCAGTTTTCATGTAAGTCTTATTTTATTATACGTTTTGATCTTTCTTTCCATAACATACTGTTGTTCTCCAGATGGTTCTATTGTAGGGTCAAAAACAATTTCTCCATAAGAGGAATAACCGCAATACCGTATATCACTTAAGTAAGGTTTACTTTCGACAGAACCACTCTTCACAAATATGACATTTGCTCCTTCATTATCTTTCCAGCTATAAACAATCATATTGTATATTGCCTGTTGGTCAGAAGTGTCTGGAATCTCAGAAATATGGTCTATTAAATACAACTTGTTTTTAAAACACTTCTGTACTGCATCTTTATAATTTTTATCCAATTCATCTGGTATCATCTGTCTAACAGTTTCATCATAATAATTCGCATTTCTGATAGCATTAGCTTCTTTCAATGTGATGGTTCTGCAGTCAACGTAAACTAAGTCTATATTGTTATTGTTGCAAAACTCAGAAAGTCTGTCTTTGATACCAATCTCATCAGTAGTAGTCACTATAGTTTTATGTCCAAAATCGGAATTTCCAATTATGAAAGATAATTCCTCCTCAAAAACCTTCCAACAATTATCCAAATGTAATTTATCGTTAATATCCATATTATTTACTTATAAGGTTAAACATAGCTTCCTCCGTTTATTCATCATTTTGCCAATACATCTCTTTTCAGGAAAACACAAAAAAGAAACGTAGGCTCGTAACTCTTTTCTGATGATAGGTCCTAGGAAAACCGCGACAAGGAAAAAAGCA
>SUWT01000010.1 GCA_015061335.1 Lentimicrobiaceae bacterium
TAACATTTTCAACAGCATTAATTATCCTTGTTTTAGGATATTTCATTTACGGAAGATACATCAGCCGTATGTTCGGTGTCGATGAGAAACGACCTACGCCGGCTGTCACCAAGAACGATGGCGTCGATTATATCGTGATGCCGACATGGAAGATCTTCATGATACAATTTCTTAACATCGCAGGTCTCGGACCGATATTCGGCGCTATCATGGGAGCCAAGTTCGGAACCTCGTCATATCTGTGGATTGTTCTCGGAACGATCTTCGCTGGTGCTGTCCACGACTATCTCTCTGGTATGGTGTCGCTTCGTAACGACGGTGCGAGTCTTCCTCAGATAGTAGGAAAATATCTCGGAAGCAGAACCGAGAAGGTGATGATAGTATTCACCTTATTATTGATGGTGTTAGTTGTAGCCGTCTTCGTTTTGCAGCCGGCTCAGCTCATCGCCAATATGACACCGACAAATCTTAACGTATATTTCTGGGTTGTGGTGATATTCGCCTATTATCTCATCGCGACATTATTGCCGATAGACAAAATCATTGGAAACCTATATCCAATATTTGGAGCAGCGCTGATGTTCATGGCGATAGGAATATTAATTGTTCTTTTCATAAAACAGCCGGCACTTCCTGAGATGTGGAACGGCTTCGGCACCAAGTACGAGCCGGGACCGATATTTCCTATGATGTTCATCTCTATCGCCTGCGGAGCCATCAGCGGATTCCACGCCACGCAGTCTCCTCTCATGGCACGATGCATCAAAAACGAAAGACATGGACGCCCTGTATTTTACGGCGCCATGATAGTAGAAGGCATCGTCGCTTTGATATGGGCGGCAGCAGCTACAGCTTTCTTTGAACAACACGGAACAGACTTCACCGCAGCGCAAGTCGTTGATTTCATTTGTAAAGACTGGCTCGGTGTGATAGGCGGAATACTCGCGGTACTCGGCGTGATAGCAGCACCTATAACATCGGGCGACACCGCCATGCGTTCGGCACGACTTATACTCGCCGATATGTTGAAGATGGAACAGAAAAGCATCTCGAAGAGACTATTACTCTGCGCCCCATTGTTCGCGGCATCATTAGGATTGTTGATATTCAGCATTATGAACAACGACGGTTTCACGATAATATGGCGTTACTTCTCATGGTGCAACCAGACCCTGTCAGTCTTCACGCTCTGGGCGATAACGGTTTATCTCGTCCTTGAGAAGAAAAACTATTTCGTGACCTTGATTCCAGCCTTGTTCATGACCTGCGTCGTCACGACGTACATCTGCATCGCGCCAGAAGGATTCAGAATGAACGAGACGATAGCATACATAATCGGTGGCGTCGCTACGATAACAGCCATCGTCTGGTTCGCGAGATGGAAAAAGAAAAACGAACCGATGTTATAAGACGTAAAGACACAAGGTCGTAAAGCCGCAGAGTAGAGACGCGTCGATTACACCAAATAAAACAAACACGATGTAATTGACACGTCTCTTGATATAATTATGAATTACGCATTATGAATTATGAATTGACCAAAGATTTTATCAACGCGCATCTTAACGATGATGTCAATAAATTGGCATTGTCGAAGTTTCCGGATGACATTGATAAACAATTCGTCATACGACAGATACAAGCGAGGCAGCTGCTGAAGAAGAAGTTGCCTTCATGGTCTGACAACGAAGACCTTCTATTTCCGAGACGACTCTCGTTAGAACAATGCTCGTCGGAACTTACAGCGAAATATAAAACTTTTTTAAGTCAACAAGACAACAAGACAACGAGACAACAAGGTAGAGACGCGTCAATGTTTCGTGCAATGGAACACATTGACACGTCTTTGCGTAAAATCTTAATAGATCTCACCGGAGGAATGGGTGTTGACACATCTTTTCTTTCTGATAATTTCGATGAGACGATTTACATAGAAGCTCAGGAAGAACTCTGTGAGTTGGCACGTCATAATTTCAAGGTATTATATAAGAATATTAAAGTCGTCAATGCCACAGCAGAAGACTTTCTTTCTCAATGTGACAATGTAGATTGTATTTATTTAGATCCAGCTCGCAGAGATGAATACGGTCGTAAAATGGTTTCTCTTCACGACTGCAGTCCCGATGTCGCTGAACTTCAGGATTTGATATTTGAAAAATCAAAGACCTTGATGGTGAAACTATCTCCTATGCTCGACATCGACATCATCAAGAAAGAGTTAAAAAATATTAAGGAGATACATGTCGTTGCGGTAAAAAACGAATGCAAGGAGTTGCTGGTTTTATGTCAACAGACAACGGACAACGGACAACAGACTTCGTGCAATAATCAGCTGTCAGCTGTCAGCCATCAGTTGTCAGCTGTTGACCTTCGTGAGAATTGGAGATTTAATTTCACTGAAGAGGAAGAGAATGAAGCAGTAGTTTCTTTCGCCGATGAGATTGGAAAATATCTTTACGAACCAGGAGTCGCTTGCATGAAAGCAGCACCTTTTAAATTATTATCGCAAAGATTTAATATCAAGAAGTTACATAGAAACAGTCATTTATATACATCAGATGAGTTGGTATATGACTTTCCCGGAAGAATCTTTGAAGTAATAAATGTCGTTAATTATGACAAGAAAGCGAAGAAGATGTTAAGTCAACAGACAACAGACAACAGACAACAGACTTTGTCCAAAGTCAGTATCGCAGTTCGTAATTTCCCGTTATCTGCTGATGAGTTAAGGAAACAACTTGGTTTCAAAGACGGTGATGATTTTTATGTCTTCGGAACCACGATGAAAGGAGAGAAGAAGGTGCTGGTGTTGGGAGTGAGGAATATGCAATTAACAGTTTAAGGATGCGATAAATAATAAATCTAAGTTTGCAGCGTGAAAATAGGTGAGTGGAGAATATATCTAGAAAAGGTATATAAATTCCGAGAACGCAGCAATGAACACAATTGAAAAATCAACAAAGTGTTAATTGTTGCATCTCATTATGCATTAGGAATTGGATTTATATGTCATAAAAAATCTTCTCTATTTGACCTTTGACTTTGGACTTTTTTGTATCTTTGTACCTTTGTTAAAAGATTTTAAAATGGCTCAGAAACCTTCTATACCGAAAGGAACTCGCGACTTCTTACCTGAAGTCATGGTTCGTCGTAATTATATTTTCGATACTATAAAGACAGTCTTTAAACGCTTTGGATTTCAACCTATTGAGACTCCCTCAATGGAAAACCTCAGCACTCTCCTCGGAAAATACGGAGAGGAAGGCGACAAACTTCTGTTCAGAATATTAAACTCCGGCGACTTCTTGTCGGGCGTGGAACAAAATGGCGAGACGCTTCAATCGGAGAAAATAGCAGGTAAAATCTGTGAGAAAGGTCTTCGTTATGACCTCACAGTGCCTTTCGCTCGCTTTGTGGTACAATACCGCGATCAGATTTCCTTTCCGTTCCGCCGCTATCAGATCCAACCTGTATGGCGTGCCGACCGTCCTCAAAAAGGTCGCTACCGTGAGTTCTATCAATGTGATGTCGATATCGTGGGAAGTAACTCGCTCCTCAACGAAGCTGAACTCGTGCAGATAGTAGATGAGGTCTTCAAAGCCTTGAAGATTAATGTCGTTCTTAAGATAAACAACAGAAAAGTCCTTGCAGGTATCGCAGAATATATCGGTAAGCCAGATGCATTGGTTGACATCACTGTGGCAATCGACAAATTAGATAAAATCGGGATCGAGGCTGTTAACGCAGAACTCGCTCAAAAAGGTTTGGATGAAAACGCCATCGAGAAGTTACAGCCTATTCTCTTCATGAAAGGCGACGCCCGCGAGAAATTCGCTCAGCTTAAGTCGTTGATGGCAGGCATCGAAGTCGGTGAAAAAGGCATCGAAGAATTGGAGACATTATTTAACTATATCGACGATATGAATGTCGGCATCGAATATGAACTCGACCTCACCCTCGCCCGCGGCTTGAATTATTATACAGGAGCAATATTCGAAGTCAAGGCAAAAGACGTCTCAATGGGAAGTATCTCTGGCGGCGGTCGCTACGACAATCTCACGGGAATCTTCGGATTGCAAGGCGTCTCTGGCGTAGGTATCAGCTTCGGTGCAGATCGTATCTACGACGTCCTTACAGAACTAAACCTCTTCCCGGAAAAGAACGGAGACATAACAGAAGTCATATTCCTCAACTTCGGAAGTAAAGAAGAACGTTATTGCTTGCCATATCTCCAACAGCTGAGAAGAAACGGTATCAACGCAGAAATATATCCTGACTCAGCCAAGATTCAAAAACAAATGAAATACGCAGACCAACGCGGAATCCCTGTAGTTGTCATGGCTGGCGAAGACGAGATGAACAACAAGACATTCACCGTTAAATTCATGAAAGAAGGAAGACAGGAAAATGTTGCAGCAGATAGTTTGTTAGATATAATTAGGAATTAGGAATTAGGAATTAGGAGTTAGGAATTAGGAATTAGGAATTAGGAATGATTGTAGAGACGTATCATATTACACCAATGAAAATAAACAATATGTAATTGATGCTCCTAAAGAAAGAAAATTAAAATAATAATCAAAATATACATAAAATGAATACTCATTATATTTCATCAGAAACATTAACATTTGCAAGAGTTAATGAAATCATAACAAAGGGTTATAAACTCGCTTTGTCAGACGATGCCAAGGCTCGCATACAAAAATGCCGCGACTATCTAGACAAGAAGATGGAGACTCAGGAAACTCCGATCTATGGTATCACAACAGGTTTCGGTTCTTTGTGCAACCACAGCATCTCAAAAGAAGATTTGAGCACACTTCAAAAGAACTTGGTGATGTCACACGCTTGCGGCACAGGCGAATACGTTCCGAAAGAAATAATCCGTATCATGATTTTATTGAAGGTTCAAAGTTTGTCGTATGGTAACTCTGGCGTACAAGTCGTTACAGTACAACGTCTCATCGACTTCTTCAACAACGACGTGCTTCCTGTAGTTTATAATCAAGGTTCACTTGGTGCATCAGGCGACTTGGCACCATTGGCAAATTTGATGTTACCTTTACTCGGATTAGGCGAAGTTCATTACAAAGGCGAGATCGTTCCTGCTGAAGTAGTGATGAACGAATTCGGTTGGGAACCTATCACACTCCAATCAAAAGAAGGTCTGGCACTCCTCAACGGAACACAGTTTATGAGTTCATACGGAACATACGTCTTGTTAAAAGCTTTCCGTCTCTCATACCTCGCCGACCTCATCGGCGCCGTTTCATTAGACGCTTTCGACGGTCGTATAGAGCCATTCTACGATCAAGTACATCAGATACGTCATCATGAAGGACAAATCAAGACAGCAGAACGTTTTCGTAACTTATTGAAAGGCAGCGAATTGATTGCACGCGAAAAGAAACATGTACAAGATCCTTATTCATTCCGTTGCATCCCGCAAGTACACGGCGCTTCAAAAGACGCCATCAAATATGTAGCTTCTGTATTTTTGAATGAAATCAATGCTGTTACCGACAACCCTACAATATTCCCTGACGAAGATTTAGTCATCTCAGCAGGTAACTTCCACGGACAGCCTCTCGCCATCACATTAGATTTCTTGGCAATAGCAATGGCAGAACTCGGCAATATCAGTGAGAGAAGAGTTTATCAACTCATCGGCGGCAAACGCGAACTCCCTTCATTCTTAGTTGCAGAACCAGGTCTCAACTCAGGCTTCATGATTCCTCAATACGCAGCAGCTTCTATCGTAAGTCAAAGCAAACAATTATGCGCACCAGCTTCAGTTGATAGCATCGAATCGTCACAAGGTCAGGAAGACCACGTAAGTATGGGTGCCAACGCAGCAACAAAAGCATTACGCGTTGCTGACAATTTAGAAAGAGTTTTGGCTATCGAGTTGTTCAATGCAGCACAGGCGTTGGATTTCAGAAGACCATTGAAATCATCAGAAGCTATAGAAGAATTCGTAGCAGAATATCGCAAAGAAGTAGAGTTCGTCAAGACCGACAAAGTCATGTACACTGAAATAGCCAAGTCGGTGAACTTTTTACAAAACTACAATGTTGAGATTCAATAAAGTTCATAGTTGATAGTTTATAGTTCATAGTAGTTAAGAAGTTAAAAGTTTTTAAGTATAAGAGTTTATCTGAATAAATAACTTTAAACTTTAAACTATGAACTATAAACTTTACAACTACTATAAACTATTAACTTTAAACTATAAACTTTAAGTAATATGGAATATCAAGAAGATTACAACATAGAGCAGCAAGAACCAGTGAAGCGTCCAGAGATGCTGACGCTATTATGTGTTTCGTCGTTTATCAATGCTGTATGGAATGCGTTATCAAACTTCATTTCATTTGCTTTTTATGACACTTTTCAGAATATGTTCAAGCAGATGTTGGAGGGAGAAGGGATGTTTGAAGATATGGCAGAGCAGATGGGCGACAATTGGGAGACTATGATACAGGCATCTTCAATGGCTTTTTCTATTGGAAGAGGATATTATTTCTTTGAGTTGGCTTTATTTATAACATCCTTTATTGGCGTATTGATGATGTGGAGACTGCAAAAAAGAGGTTTTCATATCTATACTATTGCACAGATTCTTATGCTTATTGTTACCTCTATCTTTGTGACAAGTAAGGTAGGAGGATTTCCGTTTGGATCCATAATATGGACGGTATTCTTTGTGTTTATGTATTATACACATTATAAAAGAGTTATGAGATAATGGAAAGAAGGAGACAAGATATAACAGATCTTTTTGTAAAAGACAGGAAGCTAACTCTTGCTGTAAAGCTTGTTGGTACTTTTGCTTTTACTTATTATCTGTTATATTTTATTCTTCTTACAATCTTTGGATATTATTATAGAAGTGTTTATGCACCTACTAATCCTGAGGAGACGTTATTTCATACAATGTTAATGTCTGCAATACTTTGGGCTATCGTTGCAATGCTTGTCATAAGCCTGATACTCTTATTTAGAGGAAGACGTTATGGTAAATTTCTTTTTATGTTCTTTACTGTAGTACTTCTTATATATCAGATCATTATGACAGAAAATCATGTTTGGTCTATATATGTTATTGAGATAATGATGATGTTGGTCATGGCTCCTTTAAAAGTTTTTGTTAATATTAATAAAAAAATAAAGGAGGAAGTGATTAATATTGTAAATGTAGAAGATAAAAATTAAATATAAAGGAGATGATTAATATTACAATAGCAGGAGATCTCGGCAGTGGCAAGAGTACGGTTGCGAATCACCTGATAAACAATATAGGATATAGAATAGAATCTGCCGGTCTGATATTTAGAAGATTAGCCGAACAACATGGAATGACGGCTAAGGAATTCAATCAATTCATTGAGAGCAATCCTAAGTACGATAATATGGTTGACGATACCATAAAGGAAATGGGTGAAAAAGAAGAAAACATCATCTTCGATTCGCGTCTGGCATGGTTTTTCGTTCCAAAGTCGTTCAAAATCTATATGTATGTCGATGTTGATACTGCTACAGAACGTATCTTTAATGATAAAGACAGAGTGAGCGAATCGTATTCCGATATAGCAACAGCAAAAAAAGAAATTATAGAGAGACGACAAAGTGAGGTGTTGAGGTACAAAAACTTCTATAATGCAGATATAAATAATTATAAGAACTACGATTTTATCATTGATACAAGTCATGCAACAAAAGATGAAGTTAATGATTTGGTTTTAAGTAGTTTCAGAGCTTTTGAACAAGGCGAAGCGTATAACAGGGTATGGCTTTCTCCAAAGAATCTCGACCTGAGTAAAAATGCTTGTAATGAGGAAGACATCAATACAGAAGATATTGAAATCGTCAAGAGAGACGGGAAATTCCATGTTTTCAAAGGACATGCTCAAGTCAGAAAAGCCCTTGAAGAAGGGAAGAGCCTGGTGGCGATAAAAGCGATATTCGAGTAGAGCTTAACAACTACCAACTCCTAACTCTATATATTTCTTCATCACCTCTTCAAATGCTGCTTTGTTTTCGCTGCTGACAGGTTCTACTGACGGGGATTCAAATGTTAATGGATTTATGTATTTTCCATTTTTGTTTAATCTGAAATCCAAATGTGGACCTGTTGACATGCCGGTGCTTCCAACATAACCGATTACTTGTCCTTGTTTGACTTTACTGCCTTTTTGTATTCCTTTGGCGAAGCCGTTAAGGTGCATGTATGTCGTTGTATATGTGCTGTTATGTTTTATCTTAAGATAATTGCCGCCGCCTTTCTTGTCCCAGCCTTTTTCTATGACGGTGCCATCGCCTATGGTGACGACCGGCGTTCCTGTTGGAGCAGCATAATCGACTCCGTAATGCGGACGTACGACTTTTGTCACAGGATGTTTTCTCGCATTAGAAAAGTGTGAACTTATCCTGCGATAATTTAAAGGAGCTTTTAGAAATGCTTTTCGTAGATTATTACCTTCTTCATCAAAATATTCACCTCTACCGTTCTGCTCAAAATAATATGCATAATGAGGAGAACCAGCATTGTTTAAGTAACAGGCAAGAATTTTTCCCATACCTATACATTCTTCATTTACATATCTGTTTTCATAAACCACTTTGAAAGTGTCGCCTTGTTGTATTCCAAAGAAATCAACTGTCCATGCGTAAATATCAGATAAGCCCATCGTTATATTTGGCTCTCCTCCTGCAGCTTGCATGGCATTCCATAAAGAAGTCTCAATAATACCTTCAATGTATTCTGTTCTGGTCTCGACATCCTTATGCCCAATCCATGCCGTGAGAGAGTCGGTAAGACTAAAAACGGCGTAGTCTATCTTGTTGATCTCATATATCCAGAAAACAGGCGTGGGAATACTATCGCGGGAAATTAAAAAGGTATGCTTCTGTCCAGGTTTTATCTTTCTTATGTCGAAAATATTACGATGATTCTTTTCAATATGAGTAATGGTGTTATAATCGATGTTCTCTTTTTGCATTATGTTTGAAAGAAACTGGTTCTTTCTGATGGTATCGACTTTTATGTCAAAAGAATCAATGCATATTCCGTAAAGATATTCCGGTTCTTTTGCTTTCTTTCTTTCGTTTTTGGTACTATTGTCGCTTGAATTTCCACAAGAAGTGATAATTAAGCCTAGAGCTATGAGCAGTGAGCAACGGATAATTTTATATATATAGCGTAATTTCATGTTGAAATTTTTGTCTTGATTTTTACAAACCGCAAATTTAAAAAATAATGTCAATAGCAAGTAGGGGTGTAAATATATTTTTATCTTTCATTTTTTTAGACGTGTCAATGTGTATGATTGCAAGTTACATTGACGCGTCTCTACAAAAAAAGACGGAATCAATTCTGATCCCGTCTTTTGTATTATAAATCGGTATTTATACCTTATTTATTAAGAGCTTGTTTATAACCGGCTTCAACGGCTTTGAGGTTGAGGTTAACAACTTCTTCGCCTTTTCTGCCGAATTGTTCGCGGATACTGTTTTCTATAGTTTCCATCTCGAAGCCAAGGAAAGGAACTGCTGCTCCGAAAATAACCATATTGGCTGCGCGTACGTTGCCACATTCTTTTGCAAGATTGTCGGCATCGATGACGATAGCATTATGTTTTTTCAACTCAGCATAAACATCTTCTACTTCAGGATAGTTGTCTATATTAATAAAAGGTGCACTCGCTGTGATGATGACACCGTCTTTTGCAAGCATAGGCAAATAACGTAATGCTTCCATTGGTTCTACTGATATGATAAGATCAGCTTTGCCTTCTGGAATTAAGTCTGATGATATTTCATCTGATGAGAGACGAAGGTGTGATTGAACGTCACCACCTCTTTGGCTCATGCCATGAACCTCAGCTTGTTTAAGGTACATGTTTTTTTCGACAGCAGCTATACCTATACATGATGCGATGCTAAGGATACCCTGACCGCCGACACCGGCTAATATAATATCTTTCTTCATGATTGTCTTGTTTTTACGTTATTAGTTTGCTGATTTCTTTGCACGCATCTTTCTACTTAATGTTTGAATACATTCACGACGTGGAATGATGACAGAGACGCCATTATATGCCAACTCTTCTTTAATGACTTGTACATTGATTTCGTGTTGGTTTGGCAGAGGCTTGATGACTCTTACGTGGTCTGGGTCAACACCTAAACCTTTACAGATGCTTTCCAAACGACCTTCTGCAGATGACTTCTGACCGCCTGTCATACCTGTTGTTGAGTTATCGAGAATCATGACGACGATATTGTTATTGTTGTTAACAGCATCGAGGAGACCTGTCATGCCAGAGTGTGTGAATGTTGAGTCACCGATACAAGCAACGGCTGGGTATATACCTGCTTCTGAGGCACCGATAGCCATTGTGATACTTGCACCCATATCGACAGTACTGTTGATAGAGTTGAGTGGTGGTGTCGCGCTGAGTGTGTAGCAGCCTATGTCGCCAAAAACTTTGCCAGGACCGAATTCTGCCATAGCTTCGTTGAGAGCTCTGAAAGAATCCCAGTGAGGACATCCGTCGCATAATTTTGGAGGACGAGCCTTGACCAATTCCGGTATAGGAGCACCAACTTCAAATGGTCTGCCAACAGCTTTAGCTGCTATGTTAGGATTGAGTTCACCGTCACGTGGCAATGTTCCGTCCAAACGTCCGTGTATTGGCTTGCCTGTAGCCAAAAGACCTTTTAATAATTCTTCAACTATTGGATAACCTTCTTCCATGACTAAGATTTCATCACATTCGTTATAAATCTTTTGAATCATGGCGATAGGAAGTGGATATTGGCTTATCTTGAGAACAGGATAAGGTATTGTTTCATTGTTGTAGTTTTCTTTCAAATAGTTGTAAGCCAAACCGCAAGCTATGATACCTAATTTCTTGTCAGTTCCTTCGAAGTATTTGTTGAAACCGCTCTCGTTGCTGTCTTGTTCCATGACAGCTTGCTTTTCGAGAAGTTGTTTATATTGTCTTCTGGCTATTGCTGGAAGAAGAACGAACTGACGTAAGTTTGAAGGAAGAGCTAAGTCGTTTTGTTCACGTTTGTCAGTACAAACAACGCCTGCACGAGAGTGAGCCAAACGTGTAGTGACACGCAACATGACCGGTGTTCCGATTTTCTCTGAGAGGTCGAAAGCATAACGTGCCATATCGTAAGCCTCTTGTTGATTTGATGGCTCAAGAAGAGGAATGAGAGCGAACTTGGCGTATGTACGTGAGTCTTGCTCATTTTGTGATGAGTGCATTGATGGGTCATCAGCGGCAAGAACTACCATACCACCATTAACACCTGTCACGGCTGAGTTGATAAATGGGTCCGCAGCAACATTGACACCAACGTGCTTCATACATACAAGCGCGCGCTTGCCTGCGTATGACATACCGATAGCGCTTTCCATAGCGGTCTTTTCGTTAGCCGACCATAAAGCACGAATGCCTAATTCTTTAGCTTCTTTTGAGCCTTGGATGAATTCCATGATCTCTGTTGATGGTGTACCAGGATATGCATATACTCCAGATAAACCAGCATCAATAGCGCCTTGAGCAATGGCTTCATCTCCAAGTAATAAGATTTTCTTCATTATTATTTGATTTTATTGTTAAATTACATAATATACGTCTGCAAATTTAACAAAATCTTTTGTTTCTACAATGATTATTTGAAAAAAGAATTAAAAAAACGAAATATGAACCAAAAAGAATATATAATCATTTGTTTTTTATAAAAAAAAACTTTTTTGTCTCCTATTTAGACCTTTTTTATTACCTTTGCAGTTTCTATAAAAACAAGAAGATGAAGAAAATTGTACATAAAGCAGATCTTATTAAGGTTGCTGGAAAAGATAATTTTTTTATAAGAGCTATAGCTTCTGTGGCAATGGGAGTGTTAGGCTTCAATAAAATCAATAGTTTATATTCACCTTCGGCAGATCTTAAGAATCAAGCATTCACAGAGCACATGCTCAATATGTACAACATCACTTACGATAATCATTCTTCCGAATTGAATTCAATACCTAAAGAAGGTGGTTTTATCGTTGTCAGTAATCATCCGTTTGGTGCTATAGAAGGTATTGTTCTGTATGATGCAATATCAAAAGTTCGCCCTGATTTTAAAGTTATGGCTAACTTCATTCTTTCATATATCCCAAATTTGAGGGATGTCTTTATTCCTGTGAATCCGTTTACGAATAATCCGGAATGGGGTAGCAGCGTGGGTGGTATTAAAACTGCCATGGAACATCTCTCGCAAAACAAAGGACTCGGTATATTCCCGGCAGGGGAGGTGTCAAGATACAACGGACATGATTATCCCGAGGATATAGAATGGTCTGTTACAATAGCTAAATTGGTGAGAAAGACAGGACTGCCAGTGATACCGGTGTTTTTCGACGGTAAGAACTCTAAGAAATTTTATCGTCGCGCTAAAATAAATTCAATGCTGGGAACAGCCCGCCTCCCGAAAGAACTGCTAAATAAACGTAATAAACATATCGTCATGAAAATAGGTAAGCCTATTAATCCAAGCGAACTGGACTCATTCGACGATTATAAAGAACTGGCAGCTTACCTAAGAGCACGTTCTTACGCCTTAGAAGCTAATATACAAACCGAAAAAGTTGAGTATAACAACTCAAAACAAGAGCCACTCCCTCCTCCTTTAAAGTCGTTCTTGATGGTTAACGAATTAAATAGAATTCGTAAGAAATCCTTGCTGTTTACCTGCGCTCAGTATGAATGCTACTTCGCCGACTATAACGATATACCTAAAATAATGTATGAATTGGGCCGCCGACGCGAAGAGGCTTTCCGTGCCGTCGGTGAAGGCAGCGGCAAAAAACTTGATACCGATAAATATGATACATACTACAAACATCTGTTACTTTGGGATAAAGAGGAAAATAGACTGGCAGGAGGCTATCGACTCGGAATAGGTGACGATATTGTAAGTAAATATGGAATAGATGGATTCTATGTGTCTTCTCTCTTCAAATTTGATGAGAAATTCGAAAATGTCTTCCGCGATACTATCGAACTGGGACGATCTTTCGTTACTGTTGACTACCAAAAAGATATACTGCCTCTCATGCTCTTGCTTAAAGGTTTGATGATGGTGGCTTATAAATACAATAAAGTGAAATATTTTATAGGTCCGGTCAGTATCAGTAATTGGTATCCTAAGTTTTATAAAAGCCTGATGGTACATTATATCTCCAATAAATTCTCATGTGACAACTCACTGATGGAAATGGTACGTCCTAGAACTCCTTTCGAACCTGATTCCCTTAAGACCGATGTCAATATACTTCTGGAAAATATAGATACAGTAGAGAAATTCGACAGGTATATGCTCAGACTCAGCAATGGCGATTATAGATTGCCCACATTGTTTAAAAAATACCTTAAACTGCAATCTAGTTTCCTGTGCTTTAACCTTGATCCTGATTTTAACGATACTCTAGACGGTCTCCTGCTGTTGGAACTTGATAATATTCCAGAATCTGAATTACTGATGCTAATGAAAGATAGTAATGAAGAGGAAAAATGTGCCCTAATGAAAAGATTCGGAAAATAAATTTTCCCCCTAAATCTTTTTTTTAATAATGTTGATGCTTTATGTGCAGCATTATGACTATTTTTGCGTTATAATAGCAAAGATTATCTGTTTAAAATAATATTACAATGTACGAATATAAAAAACTTGAAAGAAATCCAATGAATAAGGTCATTGGTGGTGTCTGCTCCGGATTGGCAGAGTATTTTAACCTTGATGTAGCTCTTGTCAGGGTTCTTTTTGTAATAGCTCTACTATTTGCATCATTCGGCTTCTGGCTCTATGTTATCCTTTGGATAGTCATTCCTGAAAGAAAAATCTCTTTCGATTTCAATAATACCCAACAATCTGAAGATCAAAATCAACAGTATGAAGACCAAAGCTCTGATGTTACGGCAGAAGATAATAAACAGAAAACAACAACCGTATTCGCAGGTGTGTTTGTTGTCTTAATAGGCGTGATATTCCTTATCAATAATTTTATTCCAATCTCTTGGGTGTGGAAACTTTGGCCCTTGGTTTTGGTGTCAATCGGTGTGATTATGATTGTTAACGCTTCAAAAAAGAATTAAAATGAGTAGAAATAAGGATAATAAAGGGGATGGAAATCTTGTTACAGGTATTCTCTTCATCGCGATAGGTATCGTAGCTCTTTTAGTGTCGTTTTTCAACATCGAGATAATTTGGTCGGAAATAGTTAAATTCTGGCCCGTATTGTTGATAATAATAGGTGTCTCTATGATACCTTTTAATAGAGTAGTTAAATCTATATTGGTGATAATCATAATTTTACTGTCTTTTGCTTTTTATGGTTTTAATATAAATGATGATCATGAAGATGAAAGCGTAGAAAATATTTATTATGATAAAAACTTTGATACAGAAAGTATCGATGTTCAGGAATTTTCTGAAGGTTTTAATAATAATATAAATACTGCTTCAGTAGAAATTGAGTATGGCGCAGGAGAATTGAGGATGAATCCTCCTGTTAATGAACTTGTTAAAGCCACTAATGCTAGTAATGACATAAAACAAGCCTTTTCTGTGATCTACGAAGGTTCTCATGCCGATATTGATTTTAATGCCGAAGGCGAAAATATCAATGTTAACAAAACCGGTACCAGGAAATATACGTCTAACCATTTTAACATAGCTTTAAACGAGAATCCGATCTATGACTTTGATATTTCCTTAGGAGCCTGTGATCTCAATTTCGACCTTAGTCCTTATATGGTTTCAGATATTGATATCCAAGCTGGAGTCTGTGATATAGAACTAAAAATAGGTGATCGTAGTGCAATGACAAATATCAATATTGAAAGTGGTGTCTCAAGTGTGATAATAGGCGTACCAGAGTCATCCGCTTGCAGAATAGAATGTGAACCTGTCTTGGTAAGTAGAGATTTTGATGGTTTTGAAAAGAAAGCGTCTAACATATACGAAACAAATAATTATCACACATCTACAAAGAAAATTGATATTAGCTTTTCAGGTGCTATTTCTGATGTTAAAATATATAGATATTAAAACTAATTCGATTTTCCTTTGTTGAAGATTAGTGAATTCATTATTTTTTTTTCAATTAGACTTCAATGGAATATAAAGATTATTATAAAATATTAGGTGTAGAACGTAGTGCTACTCAAGATGAAATAAAGAAGGCTTATCGTAAGCTGGCTGTTAAATATCATCCCGATAAGAATCCTGACGATAAGGTGGCTGAGGAAAAATTTAAAGATATTTCGGAGGCATATCAGGTCATAGGCAATGCTGATACGAGGAAGAAATATGATGAACTTGGTGCTAATTGGAAACAATATGAGAATACAGGTTTCTCTGGTAATCAAGGATTTAACGCAAGCGGTTTCTCCGATTTCTTCGATATGTTTTTCGGAGGTCAAGGAGGTACGGCAGGCTTCGACATCAGAGATTTTATGGGTGGAATGGGAGGCTCTCGTAGATCTACCAGACCCGCTAGAGGTTCTGACCTTAATGCTACAATAAATCTTACGCTTCTGGAGGCGTTTCAAGGCTCCCAACGATTTATCGATCTAAACGGAAATACAATTAAGATAAATATCAAACCTGGTGTGCGCGATGGACAGACTTTGCGTATAAAAGGGAAAGGTAACCCTGGACGTAATGGAGGTGAAAATGGTGACTTGCTTATTAAAGTCGTTATAATGAATGATCCTGTATATCAACGTGATGGAGATGATCTCATTAGAAATATTAACATTGATGTATATACCGCAATACTTGGTGGAAAAATAACGATAACAACTCTGAAAGGCGATGTCAACGTACCTATCAAATCCCAGACTCAAAATAACAGCACCCTGAGATTGAAAGGTATGGGTATGCCTCATTATGGTAAGGAAGGCGCAGGATCTCTGTTGCTTAAAGTTCAGATACTCCTGCCAGACCACTTCTCACAACAAGAATTAGACCTGATTAAACAAGCTCAGGAATTGAAAGAACCTAGATAATAACACTTTCATCATTATATCTGTAGCTTTTTTTAATCTGATTGCTTTTTTTTACAAAAAAATATACATAGTTAGAGTATTTTTTTGTTTCTTTGCATTTTATATATAACCAAGAGATATTTAATACAATGCAAAGAAAATCTAGCTTATCGTGTTTTATTGTCACATTTTTGTTATTGTTGTCAACAACTTCTGTTTTTGCGCAGAATGAAAATAATGTTAAAGGCTTTGTGTATGAGAAATCAACAGGTGAACCAATGATGTTCTGTAATGTATATCTGAAAGGTACTACATTGGGAGCATCTACTGATATCAACGGATATTTTAGTATCACAAGAATTCCTGATGGTGACTATACAATCTTTATCACTAATCTGGGTTATGACACTATAAGAGAGAATATTACACTTCATAACGATCAGGTCTTGAATAAAAAATATTATCTGGAAGAGTCTTCTGTAGTACTCGAGGCTGTTAATGTTACAGCAGATAAAATAGAGGCTCGAACAGAAACTAAGACTTCTGTAGTTAACATAACACCAAAGACCATTACCAGAATTCCTTCAATGGGTGGACAGGCTGACCTGGCACAATATCTGCAGGTTATTCCTGGCGTTATCTTCACTGGCGACCAAGGTGGTCAACTTTATATCCGTGGTGGATCACCGATACAAAATAAAGTGTTACTCGATGGTATGGTGATCTATAATCCGTTCCACTCTATTGGTCTTTTCTCTGTATTTGATACTGATATTATCAGAAATGCAGAAATATATACTGGCGGTTTCGGAGCAGAATATGGAGGACGTATCTCTTCCGTAATGGATATCACAACACGAGATGGTAATAAAAAACGTATAAGTGGTAAAGTAGGCGCTACAACTTTCGGTGCTAAGTTGACACTCGAAGGTCCATTAAAAAAAGCTAAAACACCAGAGGATATGAGCATGTCATTTATCCTCTCAGCAAAAAACTCATATCTGGAAAAAACTAGTCAGACAATATATAAAGGTATTCTTAATGGGGAAGTCCTTCCTTATAATTATACCGACTTGTATGGTAAAGTCTCTCTTAATTCCTCAAATGGTAGTAAGGTTAACTTCTTCGGATTTAACTTTACCGATGAGGTGAATAATTATAAATCAATTTCTGACTTTGGCTGGGATTCATACGGCGCTGGTGCCAACTTCGTTGTTATTCCAGGAAAATCTCCTGTGCTTATAGAAGGTAATATGGCGTTCTCTCAATATGAAGCAGCTCTTAAAGAACAAAATAACCCTGATAGAAGAAGTTCTATTAATGGTTTTAATGCAGGTTTTGCCTTCACTTATTTCCTGGGTAAAAACTCTTTGAAATACGGTATAGAGATGCTCGGATTTAAAACTGTTTTCGACTATACCAAATCTAATGGTATTCACATGAGCCAAATTGAGAATACTACGGAGTTGGGAGCTTATATTAAATATAAAGCTCAATTTAACAACTTTATCCTTGAACCAAGTTTCAGAGTACAGGCCTATGCTTCATTATCAGAAGTGTCGCCAGAACCACGTATAGCTCTTAAATATAATGTGACAGATTGGATGCGTATAAAAGCTGCCGGTGGCTTCTATTCTCAAAACCTTATCGCAGCTAATAGCGACCGCGATGTTGTTAATCTGTTCTATGGTTTCTTGTCAGGACAAACTAATATCCCTACTACATTCAATGGCGAAAAAGTGACATCAAAACTACAAAAAGCTATTCATTACATTCTTGGAACAGAATTCGATGTGTATAATAATATAACTCTTAATTTGGAAGGCTATTATAAAGACTTTAAACAACTTACAAGCATGAACCGTAACCAGATGTATAGCGAGATGGACGCACCTCAAGGAACACCTCAGATAGAAAAGAAGGATTTTATGATAGAAGATGGTGCGGCTTACGGTGTTGACTTCTCTGTTAAATATGAAGATAATAGATGGTATCTTTGGGGAGCATATTCTTTAGGTTATGTTAATAAGAATTATGAAAACTCCGACGGACAACTCGTCAACTATAGAACACACTACGATAGACGTCATAACGTGAATATAATACTTACCTATTCCGCTGGTTCTAAACGCCAATGGGAATTCAGCGGACGCTGGAACTTCGGAACAGGATTCCCATTTACACAAGTATGTGGCTTCTATGAAGAACTGCCATACGATAATATATACTTCGACCCATATACAGAAAGCGGTAACCTCGGTCTTATCTATGGCGACCTTAACACAGGTCAACTCCCAACTTATCACAGACTCGATATTGATATGAAGAGAAAATTCTATTTCTCCGAAAACGTTATGCTCGAAGCTGATTTCAGTATAACTAATGTGTATGATAGACGTAATATATTCTATATAGATATTGTGTCTAGCGAATATATTTATCAATTACCATTTATGCCTAGCATTGGCCTAACATTGTCGTTCTAATATATGAATAAACCTATAGCTAAAAAATGTCCTCATGAACTCATAACTCATGAGGACATTCGCATTGATAATTATTACTGGCTTAACGAACGAGAAAATCCGGAAGTGATAGCTTACCTCGAAGAGGAAAATCGTTATCAAGAGGTGATGATGAAAGATACGGAACCTCTTCAACAAAAAATATATGACGAAATTGTCGGTCGCATCAAACAGGACGACGTCTCTTATCCAGTGAAAAGAAACGGTTATTATTATTACTCGCGCTACGAGGAAGGAAAGGAATATCCTGTCTATTGCCGCCGTAAAGATAATATGGAAAATCCGGAACATATCTTCCTCGATTGTAACGTGATGGCAGAAGGTCATCGTTACTTCGATATAGGTGCTTATTCCGTGAGCCCGAATAATGAACTGCTCGCCTATAGCGTCGATACCGTGAGCCGCAGACAATATGACATTTGCTTTAAATCGTTGAAGGCTTCTGAACAAGACAAACATTTTCCTGATGTCATCAAAAACACTACCGGTAATATGGTGTGGGCTAATGATAATGCGACGATCTTCTATAGCGCTAAAGATGAGACATTACGTTCTTGTAAGATAATGCGTCATAAATTAGGTGACAATCCTGATAATGACGAACTCGTGTATTTTGAGGAAGATACTGCTTTCAGCTGTTTCGTGGGTAAGTCGAAATCTAAGAAATTTATCATGATTGTATCTGAGAGTACGCTTTCTTCTGAGGTGCGTTTTCTTGATGCTGATAATCCTTTTGGTGAGTTTAAGATCTTCCAGAAACGTCAGAATGATCATCTTTACGGAGTTGGTCATTATGAAGATAATTTCTATATTTTGACGAATGCCGACGGCGCGAAGAACTTCAAGATTATGAAGACTCCTGTCGATAAGACTGAGAAGGAAAACTGGATTGAGATAATTCCGCATCGTGATGATGTCTTGGTGGAGGACTTCGATTTGTTCTCGGAGTTTCTTGTCATGGAAGAACGTAAGGAAGGACTTGTCAAAATTAGAATCATGTCGTGGGATTTCAAGACCGATTATTACATCGATTTCGGTGAGCCGACATACACGGCTTATTCCGCCGGAAATCCGGATTTCGACTCTCATCTTTTGAGATATGGATATAATTCGATGACGACACCTGCTTCTCTATATGAATTCGATATGAAAGAACGTAAGTCGGTTTTGTTGAAACGTCAGGAGATCGTAGGTGGTTATGAGCCGTCGGATTACGTCACTGAGCGTCATTTCGCTCCTTCGCACGATGGCGTGATGGTCCCGATTTCCTTGGTGTATAAAAAAGGTATGAAGAAAGACGGCGACAATCCTCTCGTGCTTTACGGCTACGGCTCTTATGGCAGCAGCATGGACGCATATTTCTCATCGGCGCGACTGAGTCTCTTGGACAGAGGTTTCGTCTGGGCGATAGCGCACATCAGAGGAGGCGAGGAGTTGGGTCGTCAATGGTATGAAGACGGTAAGTTGTTGAAAAAGAAAAACACCTTCCTCGATTTTATCTGCTGCGGAAAATATCTGGTTGAAGAAGGATTTACGTCTAACGACAAGATGTTCGCCATGGGAGGCAGTGCGGGCGGATTGCTTGTAGGTGCAGTCGCAAACATGACTCCTGAGATGTGGCGTGGTATAATAGCTCAAGTGCCTTTCGTCGATGTCGTGACAACTATGCTCGACGAAACAATACCACTTACGACAGGAGAATATGACGAATGGGGAAATCCTAACGAAAAGGAATTTTACGATTATATGAAATCATATTCGCCATACGACAATGTGGAAAGAAAAACATATCCGGCAATGCTTGTCACTACGGGATTGCACGACAGTCAGGTTCAATATTGGGAGCCGGCTAAGTGGGTGGCGAAGCTGAGAGAAATGAAGACCGACGACAATCCTTTATATCTCAAAACCAATATGGACTTCGGTCATGGAGGCGCATCGGGACGTTTCGAAGGAATAAAAGAAGTCGCTCTTGAATATGCTTTTATGATTGATAGTTTATAATTAGTAAGGTCTCAAGGTCACAAAGTCGCAAGGTCGCAGAGTGGTCGTTTCTCCGACCCTGCGACCTTGCGACATTATGACCTTGAGACTCTTATTCAACAATCATCTTTTTGATGAAATTTCCGTTTGATGTTTCAACATCGATGAAATATATTCCGGAATTATAATCTGAAACATTGATTTCAATTTCGCCAGAATTGACGTCAATCTCTTCTACCAACATTCCAAGACAATTGTAAATTCTGACAACTGATGGCTGACAGCTGATAGCAGACAGCTTGATAACGTCTTTCGCCGGATTAGGATAAATGCTGATGTTTCCGCTTGCGTTTTCATTGATGTTGAGAACAGCATCTATAGTCTCAATAACGCCGACTGATGTCTTGTCGTCATATAAAGCCACTATTTCAACAACATGGAATCCTGTTTCTGTCAGAGGATGTTCGTATGATAATTCGCTGATGTTTTCCGCTGCCAATATATTATTGATATATACGTTGTAACCGCTTGCGTTATCGTTTTGAGGAGCGTCCCATGAAATAATGAGATTGTTATTTCCGTCTTCTTCCAACTTCATATTCTGTATAGGATAGACATGTTCGGTATATTCGTAAGCGAAACGGCTGTTGAAGATTTCTTTTGTCTCGGCGTCTTGCAACCACAACGCTACTTCCAAATCGCTGATTTCTTCAACATTGGTCGTTGACATGTCGTAAGAAAATTCGAAGCTTTGATATTCTCCAGCACTGATGCTTATGTCGTTGCCCTCTGCGTCTTCCAACATTTTCATCATAATGTGATGGAACTCAGTCTCGCCGTTGCTGCCTACGTTTTCAGTAGTCGTTTTTTCATTTACAGAGATGAAAGCTTTCATATTATCAATGTCGATATACGACATGAAGTCGGCGGTAACGTTGATGGTATTGCCATCCATATTGAAAGCACCTCTGATATTTACTATTGAAGGCGTTGCGAGTTTTGCTTCTAATTCTTCAGGTTCAATGGCGTAAGATTCATCAACGATGCCGTCGAAGAAAATTTTAGGAACGCCGCTCACGTCGTAGAATGTCTTTCTTATGCCTGCTTCACTTGTATAATAAGGGTCGCCGCTGCCTGGCCAGTTCATGGGATATTTGGTGTAAGTGAACTTGCCTTCGTTTTCGTTGGTGAATGCTTCCATGCCAGCGTTCACCTCCACGCAAGGACCGCAGGTAGAACTGGAGAAATGTTCAATCATAGGTATTTTGTCGGTAAGTCCTATCGCAGCGACAATCTCTTTCTCAGCGTCGTTGTTTGCCTGATTCTCATCAGAAATACCATTGACGGATGTTATTTCCATGCTCAGCTGATGACTTCCAAGTTCGAAGAAATGTTTGGTCTCGAAAGTGAAATCTTCACTTTCTGTTGTTGCTAAGTTTGTGTTGAAAGTCTCGGTGACAGTCTCTCCGTCAATTGTGTAAGATGCAGTGAAAGTCTCGATATTGTTTGCGCCTGTATTCTGCAAGGTGAAAGATATTTCGTTTTCGCCGAAGAGAGTATATTCCTGATTGTTGATTCCTATGAGATTAGCATCGACTTGGTTATGACTTACAATCAAGATGTCGTCGAAATACCAGAAGTTGATGTTGTATGTAGAACCTTCGAAGTAAAGGCATAACATGACATTGTCTTTGCCGAAGTCTGGTGAGTTGAATGCTTCTTCAACGATATATTCATCTGATTCGTAGTAGGTCTTGCTCCATGCAGTGTTCCATGTGTTGCCGTTGTCTGATGATGTCGCGAATCCTATTGTGGCGCAGTCCTCATACACATAGACATCGTGTTTGAACGATAATGTGGCGGTGACTATTCCTTCTAAGTTGATAGGTGTTGTCGAAACCACGCGTGTCAGTCCTTCGAAGATAGGTGTCCATGCTAGCTGCAATTCGTTTGGCAGTCCTCCCGCGTTGTTGGTTTTTCCTAACGACCAGTTCGCAGCACCGCCGTCGGTTATCGACCATCCGCTTAGAATGTCGTCGTCGAATGATTCTTGAAAGATAACATTGCCGTTTTGTGACATCATCGATAAGGATGTCAAGAAAAACAAAATTAAGAATAATGATTTTTTCATAAGCTATTTATTGGTAAAAAATGAAAGTGCAAATGTAATGTTTTTTTATGTATGAGAACTTGGTAATTTCAAGGTCAAAATTCTATAAAATGTTTTTAAGTATGAATGAAATTATTATCTTTGCATAAATAAATACTCATAGACTGAATTATGAACGTTTATCAGCTTTTTGTACGTACATTCGGAAATAAAAATACTGAACCTGTCTTCGATGGTGATAAGACGCAAAACGGATGCGGTACTTTCGCAAACATAAACAATAATGCTTTAAATTCTCTTAAATCTTTAGGAATTACTCATATATGGCTGACAGGTGTGATACGTCATTCTAGCCGGACGGCTTATCATGAACTCGGAATAAAAGCGACTAATCCGTCTATTACAAAAGGTAAGGCAGGATCTCCGTATTCTATCATGGATTATTATGACATAGATCCAGACTTGGCTGTCAATCCGAAAAACAGAATGGAAGAGTTTGAGGAACTCGTGGCTCGCATCCATGAGAAAGGAATGAAGGTGATAATAGATTTCGTTCCGAATCATCTTGCCAGAGAATATAAGTCGTTATATAAGCCTTTCGATGTGGAAGAGTTTGGCGAACATGATAATAAGAATGTGATATTTTCAAAAGATAATAACTTCTATTACTGTCCTGATCAGGAGTTTGAGGTTCCAGGACAACAGTCGGCAGCCAGCAGTTATTCAGAGTTTCCTGCTAAAGCTTCTGGTAATGATGTTTTCTCTGCAAAACCTTCAGTTAATGATTGGTATGATACTGTTAAGTTGAACTATGGTGTTGATTATCAGAATAATAATAAAGTGTTTGAGCCGATGCCCAATACATGGCTAAAGATGCTGAATATTATGTCGTATTGGTGTGAAAAAGGAATAGATGGCTTCCGTGTTGATATGGCGGAAATGGTGCCGGTTGAGTTCTGGCGATGGTCAATACAAGAACTTCGTGAATCATACGATGTCATTATGATTGCTGAAATATATCAACCTCATCTATATGGAAATTATATTGAAGCAGGTTTTGATTTTCTGTATGATAAGGTGGGTCTTTATAATACTCTTGAAAATATTTATCGCTATGGGCAACGTGCCGATACCATTACTGATGTATGGAAGAGTCTTCATGGTTTGGATGATGTTATGCTGCGTTTTATGGAAAATCATGATGAACCCCGATTGGCGTCAGAGTGTTTCTTTGGCGATGCGGAAAAGAGCCTGCCTTTTGTTGGAGTGTCTGCTTTGATGAATAGAGGACCTTTCATGATTTATAATGGTCAGGAAAGTGGAGAAGATGCAAAGGGAATGACGGGTTATAGCGGCGATGATGGACGTACATCTATATTTGATTATGTTACAATGCCAAAACATCAGGCTTGGATGGCTGATGGTTCTTTCGATGGAAAATTCTTCTCGGAAAAACAAAATACTTTATTTAAGTTTTATAAGCAATTGCTTAATCTGAGAATTAATAATAACGCAATTAATAAAGGCGCATTTTATGATCTTATGTGGGTCAATCCATGGTATTCTGATTTCGATCCTCAGTATGTTTATGCTTTTCTTCGCTTTTATGGCGAGGAAAGATTACTTATAGTGGCAAATCTCAATACTATGGAATCTCGTAGATGTTATGTTAAAATTCCTACGGATGCATTACAACTGATGAATTTGGAACAGAATGATTTATTTTGTGAAGCTGTAGATATATTAACAGACGAGAAAATATTTTATAATATGATAGATATTGATAGTAAAGGTGTTATGTTGGATCTTAAACCGGCAGACATAAAAATTATTAAGTTATGATGAAGATTGTTGAGAACGATTCTTGGTTAGAAGTCGTATCAGATAAAGTTGATGAAAGATATAATAGATTTGAGACCAAACTGAAATATATAAAAGGTAAGTATGGTAGCCTGAAAGCTTTTGCTTCCGTTTATGAGTTTTTTGGCTTTTCTTATGATGATTTTAGAAAAGGTTGGTGGTATCGTGAGTGGGCTCCGGCTGCTCATAATCTTTTCTTATTTGGGGATTTTAACGGGTGGAATCGTTACGCAAATCCTCTTGAAAGAGAAAATGATGGTATTTGGAGCATATTTCTACCCGATTCACAATATAAGAACCGTCTCGTCAAAGGTAGTCTCCTCAAAGTTATTGTGCAATCTAGTATTGGAGAGCAAGAAAGAATCCCGGTATATATCAATAGAGTGCTTCAAAATGAAGAAAATAAGGATTTTGCCGCCCAATTCTGGAAGAAAGAAATAAAGCCGAAAAAGAGAATATCTGACTCAGTAACAGAACCTTTGTTTATTTATGAATCTCATATAGGAATGGCTCAAGAGACAGAATCTGTTGGAAGTTATGATGAGTTTAGACTTAATATCTTGCCAAGGATTAAGGATGCGGGTTATAATGCAATCCAGCTCATGGCTGTTGCAGAGCATCCTTATTATGGTTCATTTGGGTATCATGTGTCTAATTTCTTTGCGCCAAGCTCTCGTTTTGGTACACCCGAAGATCTTCAAAAACTTATTGATGAAGCTCATGAGATGGGTATTTATGTTATAATGGATCTTGTTCATTCTCACACTGTTAAAAATACGAGAGAAGGAATCTCTCTCTTTGATGGAACAGAAAATCAATATCTTGTCGGAGGTAAAGATGGTCATCATCCTCAGTGGGATTCAAAATTATTTGATTACGGTAAAGAAGAAACACTAAGATTTTTACTTTCTAATATCAGATTCTGGCTCGAAGAATATGGTTTTGATGGCTTCCGCTTCGATGGCGTTACATCCATGTTATACAATAATCATGGAATAGGAACAGAATTTTCTGTCCAGAATGATTATTTTGGTGATAATGTTAATAATGATGCTGTGACATATCTCCAGCTAGCTAATTGTTTGATACATCAACTTGATAATGAATATATTACCATAGCTGAGGATGTTAGTGGAATGCCAGGACTATGTTCTTCTATAGAGGATGGAGGTATAGGTTTTGATTATCGTTTGGGTATGGGATTGCCTGATTTCTGGATAAAAGTTCTGAAAGACCAGCCTGAGGAAGTCTGGAATATGCACGAATTTTTCTTTACAATGACAAATCGTCTGTATAATGTGAAGACCATAGCATACGCTGAGTCGCATGATCAGGCTTTGGTGGGAGATAAGACGATAGCTTTTAGACTGATGGATAAAGAGATGTACACCTCAATGTCAAAAGATGTTGATAATATCATTGTAGATAGAGGAATAGCACTTCATAAAATGATACGTTTCTTTACTATGGTATTGGGAGGTGAAGCATGGCTTAATTTTATGGGAAATGAATTTGGTCATCCTGAATGGATAGATTTTCCCCGTTTGGAAAATGATTGGAGTTATAGATATGCCCGTCGTCAATGGTCTTTGAACGATAATAAAATGCTGAAATATCATTTTATGTCAGATTTCGACAGATCAATGTTGAAGTTTGTCAAAGATAGTAATATCTTGTCTTCAGAACCAGCATGGCTGCTAAAAGCAGATGAGGAAAATAAAACAATAGTATTTGAAAGAAATAGTCTGATCTTCGTCTTTAACTGGGGATCGAAATCTATGGCGGATTATATGATAGAGGTTAAAGATACAGGTGATTATCAAATAGTCTTTAGTACTGACAATAAAGAATTTGGTGGTTTTGAGAATATTAATGTCAATACTGTTTTTCCTACAATGAAGATTGATGATAAAGTGCTTATGAAAATATACAATGTAAGTAGGACAGCCGTTGTTTATAAACGAAAATAATAATGAATGGCAGAGATTATTGAAAAGGAAAATATTTTTTCTTATAATGATTAAAAACATTTATGTATAAGAAAAAATTGTTTATCTTTGTGGCATAATTCTGAAGAATACTATTAAAATGGCTGATTTAAGTGTAACACTTTCTGAGATAGAATATAAGTTAAAGAGACTGATTTCGCTTAAAAAACAGCTTGAAGAAGAAAATAATAGGTTGATTCGAAGAAATGAGGAATTACAAGTTGAACTTGAAGGACTTGTTTTGGAGAATTCAGAATTAAAAGATAAAATAAATAAATTAGTTATTGTTAACGTACTCGAAAACGATAAAGAGGTAGAAGAGAGTAGGCAGTTAATAAAGACACTTGTTAAAGAAATCGATAAGTGTGTTGCGATGTTGAATGCTGAACAGTAATATAAATAGATGATAATGAGCTATATGGATGAAATTAAGATAAATGTAATCATTGCAGAGCGTAATTATCGTCTGACAGTTAATAAAGCTGATGAAGAAAAAGTAATGAAAGCAGCTGAGATGCTTAATGAAAGAGTTAAATCGTACAAGCAAACGTATGATTATAGAGATTATCAGGACTTATTATCTATGATATGTTTGCAGTTCGCCACTCTTAATGTCAAGTATGAAACCGACGCTGCATATAAAGATCAGTATTTAGAACAAAAACTCGATGATATAAGTGTTTTATTAAGTGAAAACATAGATTCTGAAGTTCTTTGAAAGATATATCCGTCTGTCCGTCGCATGATGTAAACCTAACATTATAAATTAATTCGGTTCGCTCATGGGTACAAAAACAGGCCTCGACCTTGCAAAAGGTGCTTCTATGCCAGTGGACGTTTGCGTATCGTGGCAGCCATAAACGTGACTTTTTGGGGTTTACTATCCCAAGGGTGGACGGATTTTTTTCTCTTTTTCGACTTTCGAGTGAAATTGATTAAAAAAATGATTTTACTAAGTTTAAGTCACACAGCAGTGATCATTATCGTATGCATCTCAGGACTAATCGTAGGTCTCGGCCTTGGTATTCTCCTTTCATCAACAGTGATGCGTAATGCACTGACAAAGAAAAGTACAGAATTGCTGGAAGAAGCAAAAGAAAAGGCAGAAGTAATTAAAAAAGACAAAATCCTTCAGGCTAAAGAGAAATTCCTACAAATGAAAGCCGATTATGAGAAGGAAACAAACGAACGTAAACGTGAAATTCAAAAATTAGAATCACGCGTTCAACAACAACAACAACAAGTTAATCAACGTGAAGAGGATCTTCGCAAAAAATCTAATGAACTCAGAAGCCAACAACAAAGTGTTTCAGCTCAATTTGAAAATCTTAACAAACGTCAGGCAGAATTAGAAAAGATTCAGGATGAACAAAAGAAACTTCTTGAAACAATCTCAGGCCTTACAGCTCTGGAAGCTAAGGAGCAACTTAAGGAAATGATGAAAGAGGAAGCTGTCTCCGAAGCTATGATTCTTTCTAGAGAGATAGTTGAAGAAGCAAAAATGTCTGCTAATCAAGAGGCAAAGAAAATTGTACTCGAGACAATACAACGTACAGCAGCAGAACACGCCATAGAAAACACAGTATCTGTTTTCAATATAGAGAATGACGAAATCAAAGGTCGTATCATCGGTCGTGAAGGTAGAAATATTCGTACATTAGAATCTCTTACAGGCGTGGAAATTATTATAGACGATAGTCCTGATGCCATCTTGTTATCTGGCTTCGATCCTATTCGCCGCGAAGTGGCTCGCCTGTCACTTCAAAAACTCGTTACCGACGGTCGTATCCACCCTGCCCGTATCGAAGAAGTCGTTAAGAAAGTTGAGAAACAAGTGGAACAAGAAATAATTGAGACAGGTAAACGTACTGTAATAGACCTCGGTATTCACAATCTAAGTCCTGAACTTATAAGAATGATAGGCCGTATGAAATATCGTTCATCATACGGACAAAATCTTTTGCAACACTCTATAGAAGTTGCTAAACTCAGTTCTTCAATGGCAGCGGAACTCGGTCTGAACCCTAAAACAGCAAAACGTGCAGGTTTACTTCATGATATTGGTAAGGTGGCAGAGAATGATGAAGAATTGCCACACGCAATTTTGGGTATGAAGACAGCTGAAAAGTATAAAGAAAAACCAGATGTATGTAATGCTATCGGAGCTCACCATGATGAGATAGAGATGGAAACTCTTATAGCTCCTATAGTTCAGGTTTGCGATGCTATATCCGGCGCACGCCCTGGCGCACGTCGTGAAGTGGTAGAAGCTTATATACAACGTCTTAACAAACTCGAAGAAATGGCAATGTCATTCCCGGGCGTCATCAAGACCTACGCTATCCAAGCTGGACGTGAATTACGCGTTATCGTGGCAGCAGATAAGGTGACAGATGCTGATGCAGATAGAATTTCATTCGATCTCTCTAAACAAATTCAGACAGAAATGACTTATCCAGGTCAAATTAAGATCACTGTTATCAGAGAGACGAGAGCTGTAAGCTTCGCTAAATAATAATCAAGATTGTATATGAAAAAAGCACTCATTTAATGAGTGCTTTTTTCATATCCGTATTATCGGAATCTTATCTTGAAATGACAAATTTGTTTGTCTTAACTTTGTTGTTGTCAACGATTAAGCTGTAGAAATAAACACCTTCTGTTAAGTCGCTTACGTTGATGTCAAGTCTTGAACCGCCAACGTTAATGAATTCTCTGATGACTTCTTGACCCATCATGTTATAAATTGCGATGTATGAGCTTTGAGCATCGTATGGCATGTTGTAGTTGAAACTTAATGTGTTTTTAGCAGGATTTGGATATGCGTTGCTGAAAACGTTTACATCATTATAGTCAACAACAGACTCTAATGAATATTTGAAATAAACTTCAAATACATAATCAACGTTTGTTGTTCTTTCAATAAAGTGATATTCTACGTGTAATTCACTTCCTGGAACAAGATTTCCCATGTCATCTATAGGCATGAAGTGTGCACTGAATAATGTTGGCATGCCTGGTTCCATGTTTTCTACTGTACCTTCTGATACATTAGGAGCTAAACATTGACCCCAGCAGAAGTAGTTCATTCCTGATGTTTCAATTTCAACTCTTTGGCATGTTACGTTGATAGGATCTGCAATGCCATTGATAACATTGAGTTCAAATTGAAGTTCCATCATGTCGTTGATGTCACCAATTACGTAGTAAGTACCTGGTTCAACTGGTTGACCTTCATGTTCGAAGAATAAAGTCTGTGCTGACATGTAACCGGCAAATGTCATAAGGACTAATGAGAGTAAAAATTTTTTCATTTTTTTAATTTTTAAGTTAGTACTGAATTTATTAATCTTTGATATTTTTCTATACAAAAATCATGCAAAAATTAGGACTGGCAGTTATGCCAATCCTAAAAATTATGTTATTTTATGATGTTTTCAATAAGGCTGTCATCAGCAATATTAGGTAAAGTGACTTTGAGACGAGGTTCAACTTCCATTGCTCTCTGTATAGCGAACATTGCAGGTTCGTTTATTGCCCAGCTACGTCTTGCTATACCGTTATTTACATCCCAATGTAACATGGAATGTAATCTTCTGTTAGCATCATCGCTGCCGTCAAGTACCATGCCGAAACCTCCATTAATGACTTCTCCCCAGCCGACACCGCCTCCATTGTGGATACTTACCCATGTTGCACCTCTGAAACCGTCACCTATTACATTATGTATTGCCATGTCGGCTGTGAATGATGAACCGTCGTAGATGTTTGATGTCTCACGGAATGGAGAGTCAGTACCTGAAACATCGTGGTGGTCTCTTCCTAATACTATTGGAGCTGAGAGACGACCGTCGGCTATAGCCTTGTTGAATTCGGCTGCAATCTTTGTACGACCTTCACAGTCAGCGTATAAGATGCGGGCTTGTGAACCGACAACCAATTTATTAGCGCGAGCGCCTTTAATCCATTGAATGTTGTCACGCATTTGTTGTTGAATCTCGACAGGAGAGTTCTTCGCTATTTCTTCAAGGACATTACATGCTATCTCGTCTGTGATGGCGAGGTCTTCTTCTTTACCAGAGGTACATACCCAACGGAATGGACCGAAACCGTAGTCGAAATACATTGGACCCATGATGTCCTGTACGTATGATGGATAACGGAACTTGCCGTCAGCATTGAGGATGTCGGCACCAGCACGGCTGCTTTCCAATAAGAATGCGTTGCCGTAGTCGAAGAAGTACATGCCTTTTGCTGTGAGTTTGTTGACAGCTGCTACATGACGACGCAATGAAGCATAGACGGCTTCTTTGAATTGTTCAGGAGCTTCTGCCATCATTTGTTTTGATTCTTCGAAAGAATAACCTACAGGATAATAACCGCCAGCGAATGGGTTGTGTAATGATGTCTGGTCTGAGCCTAAATCGACTTGGATGTCATGTTCTGCTGCATATTCCCAGAGGTCAACGACATTGCCCTGGTATGCGAAAGAACGAGCTATTTGTTGAGCGCGAGCTTCATTCACTTTAGCAAATAATTCGTCGAGATCACTATAAACTTCATCGACCCAGCCTTGGCTGTGACGTTTGTCTGTAGCACTTGGATTGATTTCAGCTGTTATTGAAACAACACCGGCGATGTTACCTGCTTTAGGTTGTGCACCTGACATGCCGCCGAGACCTGCTGTTATGAATAACTTACCAGCTGGAGTCCCGCCTTGTTTTCTTGAAGCGTTCAAAACAGTGATTGTTGTTCCGTGTACAATGCCTTGAGGACCAATATACATGTATGAACCAGCTGTCATTTGTCCGTATTGTGTAACACCCATGGCATTAAAACGTTCCCAATCGTCTGGTTTTGAATAATTAGGAATCATCATGCCGTTTGTGACAATAACTCTTGGAGCGTCTTTGTGTGAAGGGAATAATCCTAGTGGATGTCCAGAATACATTACCAATGTCTGCTCTTCTGTCATATTGGCAAGATACTGCATCACAAGACGATATTGAGCCCAGTTTTGGAAAACCGCACCATTGCCGCCGTATGTTATGAGTTCGTGTGGATGTTGGGCGACTGCGTGATCCAAGTTGTTTTGGATCATGAGCATGATGGCAGCAGCTTGTCTTGACTTGGCTGGATACTCTTCAATAGGACGAGCGTAAATCTTGTATGAAGGACGGAAACGGTACATATAAATGCGTCCGTATTTTTCCAATTCTTCTGCGAATTCCGGTGCTAAGACAGTGTGATGTTTAGCCGGAAAATAACGAAGAGCGTTCCTTAAAGCTAACTTCTTCTCTTCTTTTGTTAAAATGTCTTTACGTTTTGGAGCATGATTGACAGTAATATCATACTCTTTTACGCATGGCAACTCGTCAGGAATACCTGCAAGTATCTCTTTTTGAAAGTCGTTCATATATTGATGATTTTATTTTTGTGCTAATTAATAATGTGCAAATATAATAAAAAGGCAAAAGACAAAAGACAAAAGACAAAGTTTTTTTTAGACAACAGTCAACAGACAACGGACAACAGACCTCCGGTATGCTTTTTTAAGGTTGTTTAAGGATTTGATAAACTTAAAACTTTCAACTTCAAAACTACACTACACCCTACACTCTACACTCTACACTCTATCTAATCACCATCCTTTGGGTTTGAACAAGGTGCTCCAGAATCCTAAGAGTGTGGTGAAAATCATAAAAAAACAATCATAGAACGGAGTGAATATAAGTCCGAGATGTTTCTCGCCAAGTTGTTTCGCCGATTTATGGAATATTATAAACATCGTGATGTAATGAATTAAGGCAAATAATCCTATTAGGATGTAATAATAAATATCTCCTGATGAGATGCTGAAGGCATGCGGCATGAAAAACAATGCGATTAATGTAGGATAATATAGAAGACGGCTGCCGAGTAATAATCCCAACGCCTTGTTAGTTTGAGGCTTGTATTTTGTTCCTGTAGAATAATGGCGTCTCTTCTGACGAATCCATGACGCCCAACTGCGTTTCGGCTCCGATTCCACACGATGTACAGCATCGACATAGACAGCTGTATTTTTCTTATTTGCGACCTGACTTATGAACAAATCATCGTCTCCTGAAGGGATATTGTAATGTGAGGTGAATCCTTTGTTTTTCATGAAGGTGCTTTTTCGGTAGGAAAGATTTCTTCCTACTCCCATGTAGGGCTTATTTGCTAAAGCAAGTGACATATATTGCATCGCAATATACAAGGTGTCGAAACGAATGAGTTTGTTTAATAATCCTTTACGTTCAAAATAAGGACCGTATGCAACGACAATTTCGGTGTCTTTGTTGTATGCGCCAACCATCTCTTTAATCCATTGGTCGCTGGTCGGAACACAGTCGGCATCGGTCAATAAAAGCAAGTCGTATTTCGCTGATTTGATACCCATGCTGAGCGGGAACTTCTTTCCTTGGAAGAAGTTGAGGTGTTGTGTGAGATTGACAAAATTTATCTTCGGGTTGTTTCTCGCCATATCTTTCAGATATTCTTCTGTCTGGTCTTGTGAGCAGTCGTTGACAATAACGAGTTCATATTCAGGATAATCCTGATTCAAGGCTACGGGTAATAAGTCGAGAAGATATTCATACGAGTCACGGGCACATACTATCACAGAGACAGGTTCATATTCGGTGTTTTTCTCTCTCTTTTTGTAAAATGCCAATCGTCTGAACGTTATCCAATGGTAGAGCATCTGCACCAGCCACGCTGCTATAAATATTACCAGAATTATGAAACTCAGTTGATTAATATTGAAACTTATACTCACGCTAAATTCGTTTTTTCTTCGTTAAAAACTTTCTATTCTTCACCACAAAAGTATGAATTTTTTGTAGAAAAAATAGTATCTTTGCCCAAAAATTATAATATGAAGTTTTCACTTGTCAGAAATGATGTGGCTAGCAATGCGCGTGCTGGGATTATAACTACAGATCATGGTGTGATAGAGACCCCCATCTTTATGCCGGTGGGTACTGTCGGAAGTGTTAAGGCAACGCATATCAGGGACTTGGAAGAGGAGATAAAAGCACAGATTATTTTGGGCAATACATATCATCTGTATCTTCGTCCTGGCTTAGATGTCTTGAGAGCCGCTGGAGGTTTGCATAAATTTAATGGGTGGAATCGTCCAATTTTAACTGATAGTGGTGGCTTTCAGGTTTTCTCTTTGACTGACATCAGAAAAATGAAAGAAGAGGGCGTTATATTCAGGTCGCATATCGATGGATCAAAACATACTTTTACTCCTGAAAATGTGATGGATATCGAACGTGTCATTGGCGCTGATATTATGATGGCTTTCGATGAATGTGCTCCTGGAACTTCAGATTTTAATTATGCAAAAGAGGCGATGGGTAGAACACATAGATGGCTTGATCGTTGCTGGAAACGTTTTGAAGAAACAGAACCCTTATACGGTTACAAACAATCACTATTTCCAATAGTACAAGGTTGTGTATATCCTGAGCTGCGAAAACAATCAGCGGAATATGTCACCAGAAAAGAAGCTGACGGATATGCTATTGGAGGTCTTGCCGTTGGTGAACCTACGGAAAAAATGTATGAAATGATAGAGGTGGTGAATCAGATTCTTCCTTTAGATAAACCTCGCTATCTTATGGGTGTGGGAACACCAGCTAACCTTCTTGAAGCTATCTCAAGAGGAGTGGATATGTTTGATTGTGTGATGCCTACACGTAACGGACGTAACGGTATGCTGTTTACATCAGAGGGAATAATCAATATTAAAAATGAAAAATGGAAAGCCGATTTCTCTCCATTGGATGAAAATGGCAGTGTTTATGTTGACTTCCATTATACTAAGGCTTATTTACGTCATCTGATCATCTCAAAAGAGATATTGGGCCCTATGATTGCTACTGTACATAACCTCGGATTCTATCTGTGGCTCGTCAAAGAGGCAAGAAAACATATTGTAGATGGCGATTTCGCCACATGGCGTGATATGATGTTACCAAAAATAACTCGTAGATTATGAAAATTATGAAGAGATTAGACTGGTATATTTTTAGAAAGTACATGGGTACTTTCTTCTTTTCTATTAGTCTGCTTATCGTAGTGGTTATAGTATTCGATGTGTCAGAAAATATTGACAGCTTCATAAAAAATAATGCTTCCTTTAAAGATGTCGTCTTGGGTTATTACATACCTTTTATACCCTATTTTATCAATCTGTTTATATATCTTTTTACATTTATCTCCGTGATATTCTTCACTTCAAAAATGGCAGGACATACCGAAATTATTGCCATCTTAAGCAGTGGAATCAGTTTCAAAAGATTTCTATATCCTTATATAACAGCCGCTGTGATACTTGCAATGGGATCGTTCTATCTGGGTAACTTCCTGATTCCTAAGACTGATGCTGTGAGAAGAGAGTTTAAGGATAAATATATTGAACGACTGACAAAAAGCTCGGGATCTAATATTCATGTTCAAATTGAAAAAGATGTGTATGTATATGTTGGTAATTTTGATATTAAGAAGAAAACAGCATATAGATTCTCAATAGAGGAATTTGAAAATAACGAGATGATATATAAACTGATAGCTGATAGAGCCGTTTATGATACTGTCGGTGGAAAATGGAAAATTGTAAATTATGCAGAACGTTTCATAGGTGAGGATGAGCATCTCCTAAAAGGCAAAAGTAAAGATACTACACTCGTCTTGCAACCAAGAGACCTGTATAATATAAAGGAAGAGTTCGAGGAAATGAATCTCCTTGAAATCAATAATCATATAAAAAATCTTGAGATGAAAGGTGCTGATAATACTCTGCCATATAGAATAGAAAAACATAAACGAATAGCATCTCCAGGAGCTATTATAATCCTGACTCTCATAGGCGCGGCATTGTCAAGTAGAAAAGTAAGAGGTGGAATGGGACTCCATCTGGGAATAGGTATTGCAATTACATTCTCATATATTCTGTTTATGGAGTTCTCTAGAGTCTTCGCTTTGTCAGGAGTGATAACTCCGTTCTTGGCAGCCTGGCTGCCTAATATCTTATTCTCTGTGATAGGGGTATATTTCCTTATCAAAGCTCCAAAATAATTTATGAACATTTGCTTTTCGTAACAATCTATTTTTTATCTTAGCAAAAAAAATATTGTGTTATGCATATAGCAGTTGCAGGTAATATTGGTTCAGGAAAAACAACTTTAACTAGTTTGTTATCAAAGCATTTCGGTTGGAAACCTCATTATGAGGAAGTCGATAACAATCCATATCTGAGTAGCTTCTATGAAGATATGCAACGTTGGTCGTTTAACCTTCAGATTTATTTTCTTAATACTCGATTCCGTCAGATTCTGGAAATCCGTAATAGTGGAGAAAATGTCATTCAAGACAGAACCATCTATGAAGATGCGTATATCTTTGCCTCTAACTTGTATGATATGGGACTTATGTCGGCACGTGATTATGAGAATTATCGCTCTTTGTTCGAACTTATGGGATCTTATATGCAAGCTCCTGATCTGCTCATATATCTCAGAGCCAGTATTCCTACTCTGGTTCGACAAATAGCAAAACGTAATCGTTTATACGAACAATCTATTCGCCTCGATTATCTTAAATCGCTTAACGATAAATATGAATCTTGGATCTCATCCTATGATAAAGGAAAAGTGTTGATTATAGAAAGTGATAATATTGAAATTGAAAATCCTGATGATCTGAGTAAAATTATCGATAGTATCAATGCCTCTCTAAATGGATTATTTACATTCTAAACTGTTATAAATGAAAATCTTAGGAATAATACCAGCAAGATACGCCTCAACACGTTTTCCGGGCAAACCTCTTACTATCATTAATGGTAAAAGTATGATACAACGTGTTTATGAGCAGTCACTTAAAGCTGAAATGCTCGCTGATGTCGTTGTGGCAACCGACGATGAACGAATATATAGTGCAGTAAAAGATTTCGGCGGTAAGGTTATGATGACCTCCTCCGAACATAATAGTGGTACCGATAGATGTAATGAAGTGGTTGAAAATATTGGTATTCAATATGATGCTGTCGTAAATATTCAAGGTGATGAGCCCTTTATTAATCCAGAACAGATAAATCATATCGCAAGTTTAATCTCACTGGATGATAGTCAAATAGCTTCTTTATGCAAAATTATCAAAGATGAAGAAGAACTTTTTGATGAAAATGTGGTGAAACTGGTCTTTGATAAAAATAATGACGCGATTTATTTTAGCCGTAATGCCATTCCATTCATGAGAAAAATTGAAAGAAATGCTGCGGAATGGATGAAACACGGAATATTTTATAAACATATAGGTATTTATGCTTATAAGACTGATGTCTTGATGAAAATAGCTCAGTTACAACAGTCAAATCTTGAACTATCGGAAAGCCTGGAACAATTAAGATGGTTGGAGAATTCATACAAAATTAAAATGGGTGTTACCGACTTTGAAAGTTATTCGATTGATACTCCGCAAGATGTAGAAAAATGTCTAAAATACTTCAAGGATTAAATTTTTTTTTATAACTTCGCAAAGCGAAAAGAAGGATATAAATAATAGATTATTTGTATGATTACTAGATATTTAATAGAATTATTGTATGATCATGAATGTGTTGTGATACCAAATTTTGGTGCTTTTATCACAAAACATCATTCTGCTGTGGTGGATTATGCAAATAATCATTTTATGCCTCCATATAAGGAAATCGCTTTTAACTCAAAACTGGTTAATAACGATGACCTTCTAATAAACTATATATCTGAAACAGATAAAATCTCCTACGATTCTGCTGCTTCTATAGTTCAAAAGTTCGTTGATAAATGTAATGCCCTTTTGGATCATAAAGCTGAAGTGGAATTCGAAAATTTCGGAACACTACATTTGTCATTTATGGGAGAGTTTGTCTTTGAAGCCAAAGAAAATCTCAATATTCTGGGTGACTCCTTCGGATTGACCGACTTCAAAGTGCAGCCGATATTCAGATCTGATACATATCAGCTTATCAAAGAACATATTCTGGTTGATCGGAAAGAGAAAGAAACAGCCTATTCTTCCGCTGATGATAGTGCAAATCATAACGCAAGAATTAATTATAAATATGTAAAATCAATTCTCTATGTTGCAACTTTTTTTGCATTGATTCTGCTTATTAATTTTACCACCGAGAAATCAGGATCTAACTTCGCAAGTTGGAATCCGTTTTTGTATTCATCTCCTAATGAATTTATAATTAATCTTTTAGATGATAATGAAGCTGTTGACATGAAAACTGTTGATCCGGAAACTGTTATTGAGGATGATATAGTAAATACGATAGATGCGACGGAGTCTGTTGCTTTAGAAACTGAGACTGTTCCGGAAACATTGGTTGTTCAGGAAGAGCTTGTTGAAGAGATAGTCGTCAAGCATCATTATTTTATTATTGGCGGATCTTTTCAAACAGACGCTAGCGCAGAAAAATGTCTTCATATTTTAAAAAATCAAGGTTTTGAAAATGCTTCTGTTATGGCAAAGAACGAAAAAGGAAATATTCGTGTTTGTTATGATTCTTTTGTCCATAAATCTGAAGCTCTGCTACTTTTAGATAAGATAAAAAGAGAATATAATGAGTCAGCATGGCTCTTGTTCCAAAAATAAATATAAGATGGGAAAAAATAAATTAGAGCGTTTTGCTGAGAATAAGACATTCAACAATCTATTTGAATATTCTTTTGAAAGAATCAAGAATGAGGGTTTTCCTTTGAAAGGTAGATGGAGACAGGACTTTTTCAAGAATGACAATCCCATTGTATTGGAATTGGGTTGTGGAAAAGGTGAATATACTGTAGGTCTTGCTCGTGAACACAGAGATGTAAATTACATAGGAGTAGATATTAAGGGTTCTCGTATGTGGGTCGGACTTTGTGCTGCACGTGATGAAGGTCTGAACAATGTCGCATTTCTTAGGACACATATAGAACTTATCGATAATTTCTTCGCTGAAAATGAGGTTGATGAGATCTGGGTTACCTTCCCTGACCCTCAGCCATCAAAAGCCCGTAAACGTCTTACAGGATCTAACTTTCTTGATCGTTATCGTAAATTCCTTAAACATGAAGGCGTGGTAAATCTCAAGACAGATAGTGATATTATGTATGAGTTTACAGTAGAAACTGTTAAAGAAGCTGCATATCCAATATATTATAATTACGATAATCTTTATGCCAATGATGATGAGTTGGAAGTTAAAAAGATACGTACATATTATGAGCAGATATGGTTGGATAAAGGTTTGACAATCAAGTATATAAGATTCGGCATCAATCGTTCCCGATCTCTTTAAGCATAGGAACGAATCTGAAATCGCCGAAGGTCTCTCGCTTTAGGTTTCCGTCTTCTTTTTTGGTGATTCTAACCATTGTCTGATATTCTTCATTTTCGCATAAGGGAAGAACCATCATACCACCGGTTTTTAGCTGATCTATGAGTGCTTGTGGTATCTCCGGTGCTGCTGCTGTTATTAGTATTCTGTCGAATGGGGCATATGTGGGCAGACCTTTATTACCATCAGCTAGGAATGTCCTGATACGATAAGGAAACTCTGTCAAAAATGACTTCGTCTTGGTATAGAGATTTCTTTGACGTTCTATAGTAAAGACCTTGGCACCCATTTCCGCAAGGACACAAGCCTGATAACCAGAACCTGTTCCTATCTCTAAAACCTTATGACCTTTCTCTAATTCTAGTAAACTTGTCTGAAAGGCTACCGTGAAAGGCTGTGATATTGTCTGCCCGGAACCTATTGGAAATGCTTTGTCTTGATACGCGAAGTCTAAAAAAGAAGAATCTAGGAAAACATGCCGGGGAACATTATTGATGGCCATAAGTACTTTCTCGTCGCTAATCCCTTTGTTTCTGAGATTATCTACTAAGATTTTCCTCATCCCTTTATGACGGTAACTATCTTCCTGCATTGTTAAAATTTTTGTTGCGAAGATACAAAAAAAGCTTATATTTGCAGAAAAAAATAAATGTTAAAAATAGGTGTTTTAGGTGCGGGTCATCTCGGAAAAATCCATATCAATTGTATAAAACAATTACCGATTTATGATTTTGTTGGTTTTTATGATCAAGATGAGAACACAGCAAAGAATGTAGCTCAGAGTCTTCAGGTTAATTACTTCTCGTCTATAGACGAACTGATTGATTCTGTGGATGTCGTTGATATAGTCACACCTACGGTATCTCATTTTGAGTGTGCATCTCTAGCATTGAAAAAAGGCAAGCATGTTTTTATTGAAAAACCTGTCGTGGCAACGGTTGAAGAGGCAAATAAGCTTATCGTATTGGCTGAAGAAGCCGGAGTTAAGGTTCAGGTGGGGCATGTAGAGAGATTTAATCCTGCATACATAGCGGCAAAACCATACATTAATGCGCCTTTGTTCATTGAAGCTCATAGGTTGGCTTTGTTTAATCCTCGTGGTACAGATGTCCCTGTAGTCCTTGACCTTATGGTGCACGACATTGATATTATCTTGGATGTCATTAAATCACCTATTAAAAATATAAGCGTGAGTGGCGTGTCTATAGTCAGCCCTACACCAGATATCACAAATGCTAGAATAGAATTTGAAAATGGATCTGTCGCTAATCTGACAGCAAGTCGTATCTCATTGAAAAATATGAGAAAACATAGGATTTTCCAGAAAGATGCATATATTACGGTGGATTTTCTGGATAAGAAATCTGATGTCGTTAGAATAAATGATGTTGAAGGAGAAGCAGATCCTTTGGCAATGACAATAGATCTTGCCAATGGAACAACAAAGCAGATTACTATAGAACAGGCTCAAGTAACTCCAATTAATGCCATTTTGACAGAGTTGGAAAGTTTTAATAAGGCTATCGTTAACAATACAATGCCACCAGTCACAATTCATGATGGTGTTCAGGCACTCAAAGTCTGTTATATGATTCTGGAAGAATTGGACAAACATCAAAAACTTATTCAAAATCATCTTAAGTAAACAATATTTTATGTTAATAAACGTTTACTTATAAAACTTTTTGATATGAAAAATATTAAGACATTCTTTTCTCTTTTCTTTGTTGCTTTATTTGCATCAATAGGATTGTTTTCATGTAATAAATTTAAAGGAAATCAAGAGATCCCTGCATATATACATATAGATACTTTCTTACTTACAACAAATTATCCATACGAGGGTGCAGCAAGTCATAAAATTACTGATGTCTGGCTTTATATCGATGATAATTTGAATGGTTGTTACGAACTGCCAGCCATTATCCCTGTTTTGGAAAGAGGAAAACATAAAGTAACACTTTATCCTGGTATAAAGCTCAATGGCATTAGTGCGACACGTACGGTAAATCCTTTCTATAAACCTTACATAATTGAAGATCATATCTTTCAGGAAAAAATCGTTGATACGGTATTGCCTTCAGTAACTTATTTTTCTAAAGATGAAAGCTCTATAGAGTTCTGGATTGAAGACTTTGAGAGACAGGTGAGTCTCGATGAAACTGCTACCAGCGATACAACGATTACCAGAACAGAACGTGATGCACCTGAAAATTGGGATGATGAATTTAATAACTCACACTACTCAGGTTATGTATGGATCGGCGATACCTTAAATTATTTCTGTATAGCATCGCCTGAATTTTATAACCTTCCCAACCAAGGTGATAATGTGTTTCTAGAAATAGATTATAAATCTACTGATGTCTTCGAAGTCGGTATGTTCGCAAAAATTAGTGGAATTGAAACGATTCAACTAATATATGTGAATCCGTCTCCGGTATGGAATAAGATATATGTTAACCTAGGTCCTAATATTACAGATGCCCAAGAGGCTCAATATTTTAAATTCTATATTGCGGGATCTGTTGACGAATCATCAGAGGCACATTATTATTTTGATAATATAAAACTTGTTTATCGTGAGTAAGAAAAATAACAAAACGAAGCAGACGCTTAAATATGTCATCGTTGATTGGTTCTGTTCATTAATAGCATGGATCTCGTTCTTCTTCTATAGAAAGATTAATGAGGATGCTTCTTTCTTGGAACATTATCAGACTGTATTAGATGATACCAATTTTATTATAGGAATAATAGCCATACCTATATTCTGGCTTTTCTTATACCTACTGGTAGGTTATTATCACGATGTATATTACAAGTCGAGGCTCAAAGAACTAGTGCAGACATTTGTTGTAACGCTGGTAGGAGTGGTGATACTTTTCTTTTCCACGATTTTAAACGATGTTATTGTTACATATAAATCGTATTATGTTTCATTTTTAATGTTGTTTGGACTTCAATTTACACTTACGTATGTTTTTAGATTGATTATTACAACAAGAACAGCACGAAAGATTCATAGAAAAGAAATTGGTTTTAACACATTAATTGTAGGTAGTAATGGTAATGCATGTGCCATTTATGAAGAGATTGAAAATCAAAAGTTTTCATCTGGAAATATTTTTGTGGGTTTTGTCAATGTTTTTGATAAGAAGGAGTATAAGGTAGAGAAATATATTCCGCATCTTGGTTTCTATAAAGATGCTGCAAAAATTATCAATGAATATGATATTGAGGAGGTTATTATTGCTATTGAGCGTTCTGAAATTGAGACTATTGATAAGATACTTGTAATACTTGAAAGCCTTGATGTTGTAGTGAAGATTATTCCTATTATGCAGGATATTATCTTTGGTTCTGTGAAACATGAAGCTATATGGCACGCACCGCTCATCAGGGTGACTCCTGAACTGATGCCTGTATGGCAGCAAATAGCGAAAAGAGTGTTTGACGTTGTGGTGTCAATTATGGTGATCATAGTTTTTTCTCCATTATATATATTTACAGCCATAATGGTAAAATGTTCTTCGCCGGGTCCGATTTTTTATAAGCAGGAACGTATAGGAAAGCATGGTAAACCATTCAATATGCTTAAGTTCCGAAGCATGTATGTAGATGCAGAAAGTATGGGACCTCAGCTTTCTAAAGATAATGACCCTCGTATTACACCATGGGGACGTTTCATGCGTAAGACACGCCTTGATGAGATCCCTCAGTTTTTTACTGTTTTGGGAGGAAAAATGTCGATAGTAGGCTATCGCCCGGAACGTCAGTTTTATATTGATCAGATTGTTCAGCGTGCACCTCATTATATTATGTTGCTTAAGATAAAACCTGGTATCACCAGTTGGGGAGAGGTGAAGTTTGGTTATGCATCTAATGTAGATGAGATGATAGAACGACTCAGATACGATATTCTATATATAGAGAATATGAATCTGGCACTTGATATTAAGATTCTTATTTATACAGTCTTGATAGTAGTTCAAGGAAGAGGAAAATAAAAATAGAATTCCAGAATTATTGAATAATTCTGGAATTTTTTTCGAATTTATTTTCTGCGTATTTAAGATCGATGGAGAGTTTCTTTCTGTTTTGTGAAGGCATTTCAAACATGGCATCGTTTAATATCGCTTCAATGATGGCTCTGAGCCCTCTAGCACCGAGTTTAAATTCTATGCTTTTATCTACGATATAATCAAGGACTTCATCTTTGATTTCTAGCTTAATGCCGTCCATCTCGAAAAGTTTGTTGAACTGCTTTATGATGGCGTTCTTAGGTTCTTTTAATATGCGTTTCAATGTATCTCTGTCTAAAGGATTGAGAAAGGTCAATATTGGGAAACGACCTACAATTTCAGGAATCAAACCGAATTTTTTTATATCAGCGGGAGATATGTATTGTAAAAGATTGTCTTTGTCAATTTGTTTCTTATTGTCGTTACCATAACCTATGGCATTGCTTCCCACTCTGTTGGCTATGATTTTGTCTATGCCGTCGAATGCACCTCCTGCTATGAAAAGAATGTTTTTTGTGTTGACCTGTATCATCTTTTGTTCCGGGTGTTTTCGACCTCCTTGTGGAGGAACATTGACGACAGTTCCTTCTAGGAGTTTTAACATGGCTTGTTGTACACCTTCTCCAGATACGTCGCGTGTGATACTTGGATTGTCACTTTTACGAGCTATTTTATCTATCTCATCAATGAAAACTATACCTCTCTCAGCTGCAGCCACGTCATAATCAGCGGCTTGTAATAATTTGACCAGTATATTTTCAACATCTTCACCAACGTAACCAGCTTCTGTCAGAACTGTGGCGTCGGCTATGGCGAATGGAACATTGAGCATCTTGGCTATAGAACGGGCGAGAAGTGTCTTGCCAGTTCCTGTCTCTCCAACCAAAACGATATTGGATTTTTCAATCTCAACTTCATCATCTGTCTGTTCCTGACTGATTCTCTTGTAATGATTATATACAGCTACTGCAAGTATTCTTTTTGCTTCATCTTGCCCTATGACATATTGATCTAGAAAATTTTTTATCTCTATAGGTTTCAAGAGTTTAAAATCGGGAGTGTTGGTTTTCTTAAGGTGTTTGAATTCTTCCTGCACAACGATATGACCTCTTTCTATACATTCGTCGCAGATAAAACCATACATCCCCGAGAGAAGTAATGTGGCTTCCCTTTCGCTTTTCCCACAAAAAGAGCAGAAGTTTTCTTGTTTTTTTGCCATGCTTATTTAGGTTATAGTTGATGGTTAATAGTTAAAAGTCAGTTTTAAAGTTTATAGTAGAAATCTAAAGTAAAAAAGTTTAAAAGTTAATAATATATATAAACTTTTAAACTTTCAACTTCATATTTTATAACTACTATAAACTATGAACCATAAACATTAAACTTTCTTTATAAGAACTTCATCGATCATGCCGTATTCTTTTGCTTCCTGAGATGTCATCCAATAATCACGGTCTGAGTCAGCCCAGACTTTATCGAAAGTTTGACCGGAATGAGTGGCGATGATGTCGTAAAGTTCTTTTTTAAGTTTAAGTATTTCGCGTGCGGTAATTTCTATGTCAGAGGCTTGACCTTGCATTCCACCCATGGGTTGATGTATCATGATGCGAGAGTGCTTGAGGGCTGAGCGTTTCCCTTTGGCACCTGCACATAACAATACTGCTGCCATTGATGCTGCTATACCTGTACATATAGTCGCGACATCAGGGCTGATGAACTGCATGGTGTCATAAATACCTAAGCCTGCATAAACCGAACCTCCAGGTGAGTTGACATAAATCTGAATATCTCTCTTAGGATCAGATGATTCTAAGAATAAGAGTTGAGCCTGAATGATATTCGCCACATAGTCGTTGATCTCATCGCCCAAGAAAATAATGCGGTCCATCATAAGACGAGAGAAGACATCCATTTGAGCTACGTTGAGTTGGCGCTCTTCTATAATAGTAGGAGAGATATAATTAGTAACTGTTGAGGTATATTTCTCCAATGCTAAACTGTTGATGCCACGATGTTTGGTGGCGTATTTATAAAACTCGTTGTTCATGACTTTTTTTATTATAAACTACTAATTTTATTAATTGTTTTAGAATTAGAGTTTTTTCAACAATTATTCAGCTTTATCTTCCTCTGTTTCTTTTGCTTCAGGCATTTCTACTTGAGGTAAGACAGCCTTTACAAAACCGTCGTAATTAGTATCAACAACATTAACTGTCATATTTTCTCTTAAATATGTGGCTAATTTCTTGTCAGCCAATTGATTGTTGATATTTTCACGTTGTTTTTCATCTTTTATGATAGCATCAATGATATTGTCGAGACGTTCTTTTGTTTCATCATCCATAGTGCTCAGATCCATGTGACCGAAGTACATGCTTCTAACAAAGTCGCGGATCTCTTCTTCTTTGAGTACGAGGTCAGGATTCTGTTTTACCAGAGCTTCTTCGATCAATTGCCATCTCAATGATTTGACATAGCCAAATTCGTAGTTCTTTTCTACGTCCTCAGCACTGATTTTACCTTCGCTGTTTTCAACGATCCAGCGTTTTAGGAATTCGTCTGCCAAATCAAATTTGATTTCATCAACTAATTTGTCGATAGCTCTGTTGTAGAACATTCTTTCAGCTTCAGCCTTATATTGTTTTTCCATTTCAACAGCGACCTTGGTACGGAATGTCTCAATATCCTTGACTTCTTGACCTGGGAAAATCTTGTCGAAAAGTTCTTCATTAAGTTCTGCGGCCTGCTCTTCTACTTTGTTGTTATCTTGGATGCTTTTTATTGTTCTGTCGATTTCATCTTCTGAAGCTTTGATGTTAAAGTCATCAATCTGATGATCTTTTAGGTTAACATTAATATCAGGTTTAAGTGCAGCCTCGAAATAGAAACTTATTTCTTCTTGATTGTCGAGATCGTTAGGTTCTTTTCCTAATTCAGGAAGAGGGTAACCGATAATATTTAATTTATTCTCAATGATGTGATTATTGAGAGCTTCAGAGACTTTCTGATTGATTTTTTCTAAAAGGACAGATTGACCGTACATCTTTTTTATCATGGCGAAAGGAACCTTACCTTGACGGAATCCAGGAAGAGTAGCTTTATGTTGATAATCTTTCAAAGCTTTGTTAACTTCGCCTTCGTAATCTGCTTTAACTAAATTTATCTGAATAGCGGCGAGAAGTTCGCCTTTTAATGTTTGTGTAGTATTCATTTGATAAAAAAATTGTTTTTTTGTGCGGATGAAGGGACTCGAACCCCCACGCCTCTCGGCATCAGATCCTAAGTCTGACGCGGCTACCAATTACGCCACATCCGCCTGAATCGTTAGGAGCTGCAAAGATACAATTTTTTTCTAAATGGAAACATTTTTTCAAAATAAAAAAATAAAATAATTATTAACTTTGCAGTAGCTATTTTTAACGTCATGCACAGGCTCAGATACATTTTTATATATATGCTGCTATTAATCTCAACTTTTTCCTATTCACAGACACTGATAGGCACAAGGAGCAACTATTCTGGTTCTAATTCATTGTCATTGAATCCAGCCCTGATATCAACCTCTTACCTATACGCCGATTTCTCCTTATTTAATTTCGGAATAATGGCATTCAATGATTTCGCCTACATCAATGGCAGCGACTTTCGCGACCTCCTGTTTAAAAAAGACCATATCTTCCCCACATATGAAGTTAATGGTTATAGAACGAATTTCTTACTATATGACAATATAGACAAAAAAACTAATAACATTTATGAATCGTTAGATCTCAATCTATTAAGCCTCATGTTCAGTATCAATGAGAATCAGGCTGTAGGTTTCTCGTTTAACACAAGGGTTTATACGAGCGGCACCAATATTCCATGGGAAATTCCAGAGTTATGTGTTTTCAGGACAAAAGACAACCCTGAATATCGGGGGC
>SUWT01000079.1 GCA_015061335.1 Lentimicrobiaceae bacterium
AGTGGAGAGCCGAATACGTGGAAACATGTACGTTCGGTTCGGAGGCGAGTATAAGGAGACCTCTCATAGAAATATGAAAAGGCGCCATATACTTAGCCTACTCAACCACCTGCCCAATCAACATAACGCCTACGGATTTGACATTGACGGCAAGGCTATATCTGTCGCAAAATATCTATATCCTGATGCCCATATAGAAAAATGCGACATACAGCAGTATCATCCGGAACAACATTTTGATGCCATCATCGGTAATCCTCCCTTCAATCTGAAGTTCGACTTCCGACTATCGCAGGAGTATTACATCGACAAAGCATACCATCTGCTCAATCCCGCAGGCTTTCTGATGATCATCGTTCCTGCATCTTTTATGCAGAATGAGTTTTGGGAGAAGAGCCGTGTCTCAAGAGTAAACGAAGACTTCTCCTTTATCGGACAGACAAGATTATCGCCGCACGCCTTTACATCGGTAGGTGTAGATAACTTCAACACCAAGATAATGGTCTTCCTGCGTCGCTCACAGCATATAGAAATGACCCCCTACAATACCGATGAGTTCGTCTCTATGGCAGAACTCAAGGAGCGTGTGAAAAGAGCCCGTGAGATGAAGCACCGCCTGCGTCTTGACCTTATGCGTGAGACCAACCGCATAGACAAGGAGGAGTTGGAACACTTCGAGTACAAGCTCGCCAAGTATATGTACGAGTTGAAGGCTCATAAAAGACTAAACAAGCATATAGATAAAGCAACAGCTCTTGTCACCAAATTCCGCAATCAGAAGCCGCCCGAGAATGCCACCAACGAACAGATGAAGGAATGGGAACGCAAGAAACTGACCACTGTCAAAGTACTTGTCACCATACGCAAATATATCACATCACAGAATGTTATTCCACGTAAGGAAATTGCATTGGTCAAAACATCATATGGCTTCAAACTCAAGCAGTATTCACCACGACTGCTCGACAAAACAGAGCATAGGTCAGCAAGCGTCAATAACCTGATATTAGGCCATAGTAAGCTTCCGATGCCAGAATCTGTAACTGAAGAAAACATAAAACAAATACGTGCCGCACATAAAATCATACATCGCAAACAGTTGGAGCATATAATTCAGAACCAGATTTTTTCAGATATGCAAACTGAAGATTCATTCGCTGAATACCTCGACAATGCCTCATTCATGAACAAAGACGGAGAAAGATGCGAATTCACAAGACTGCAGAAACATGACATCAATCTCGTGTTACAGAAAAAGTATGCTCTGCTCAACTGGCAGCAAGGCTCCGGTAAGACTGCCGCCGTATATCATAGAGCCAAGTATCTGCTCAAATACGGCAAGGTCCGCAATGTAATAATTCTTTCACCTGCCATTGCCACCAATATGACATGGGCTCCGTTCCTTTCAGTCAATAAGGAGCAATATCAGGTGATACGCACATATAAAGACCTCGAGAATGTGCCAAAAGGAATATTTCTCCTAATCTCCACCTCCATGGTCGGAAAATTAAAGCGAGATCTTATGCGTTTCGTTAAACTTTCTTCAAGAAAGCTATGCCTTATTTTTGACGAATCAGATGAAATAACCAATCCATCTTCTCAGCGTACAAGACATATATTGTCAGTGTTTCGCAGACTCAAATACAAGATTCTCGATACAGGAACTACAACACGCAACAATATCGCCGAATTATACAGCCAGTTCGAACTGCTATATAATAATTCAGTCAATATGACCTGCTGGTGCGACAGCATATATCACGAGAATAAGGATAAGGCAATAGAATGCGGAAACAATTCTCATTACGGAAAACCTTTCCCTGCTTTCAGGGGTCATATCCTGTTCAAATCATGTCACTGTCCTGGCAAGGCAACAGTTTTTGGCATAGAAAAGCAGAATCAGGATATCTATAATAAGGAAGAACTATTCGAACTCATCGGAAAGACAATCATAACACGCAAGTTCCGCGACTTCGCCGGTGAGAAATATCGGATACGAACACATACCGTAAGTCCTTCGAAAGGCGAACACGAGGTTTATCGTGTCATCATAGAAGAGTTCTGCCGTATATGCGAACTATATTACAACAGTACCGGCGACACTAAGAAAGACGCAGGTCTGAGACTAATGCGACAGATAAAGCTTCTCATCAAGGCATGTTCCGTACCGCATCTCATATCAGGATATTACGGCGATGACTATCCGAGCAAGACAAGGTATATAGATTCTCTTATACGGAAGATACGTGGCAAGGTTGCTATAGGCTGTACTACGTTAGCCGCATTGGAACTCTACGAGCATCATATCCGTGAATGCTTTCCAGACAGACCTATATATGTCGTAAAAGGAGATGTTTCCTTCAAGAAAAGACAATGCATTGTAAAGGAGTTTGATTCCACCATCAATGGCATACTGATTTGTACACAGCAGAGTCTGAGCAGTTCTGTGAACATACCGTCTTGCAATGATGTGATTCTTGAATCGCTGCAATGGAACATACCCAAGATGGAACAGTTCTATTTCCGTTTCATACGTCTTGATTCCAAAGAGATGAAGGATGTGCATTATGTCACATACGAGGATTCCGTTGAACAGAACCTGATGGCTTTGGTATTGGTTAAAGAACGGCTTAACGAGTTTATCAAGACTGGCGAAGTAAAGGAACAGTCGGAAATTTTCGAAGAGTTCGACATCACAATGTCGGTCATAGACAGCTTGCTGATACGCACAAAAGACAGCGAAGGGAAAATACATATCAGTTGGGGAAGCCAGAGAATAACAGACTAAACAAAGAATAGTATGGAATATATTGATTTAAGCAATGCAGAGATTACCGTCACTACCCAACATATCATGGACGGGAATGAATACAGAGACTACAATATGCAAATGTCAGAATACAGCGATATGGATGAATTTCTATGCGCATGTTCCGATCTCTTTCCAGATGAACAAAATCCAGAATATAGATATACGAAATGGGAACATATCCCTGACAACCTTATAAACATCGAATGGATATGTCCTAACTTCTTCGAGATACGCGACGCTCTTGAGATGCTAAATGAGAATGAAATAGAACATTTCATCATCTGGAGCGAATATTTCGGATATGACATCACAACAGACGACCCGCACATGATGGTGCTGCATTATCAGGATATATACGGAGCGGAAGAACCTGAAGTGGAGGTATATCCGGAAGATATTTTTGAAGATGACACGCTATACGCTGACATGTCTGACAATATCAGTGATATGCGGACTCTTCTATGCAAGATATTGGATGATAACTACAACTAAACTAATACCATGGAAAACACAAAGAATAAACACGAAGAAAAGAAGACTCTGACAATGGAATACGTCAAAAGTCTGATGGATAGGAGCTATACTCTAGTATGGGTAGATTACATGGAAAACTTCGACAACAATCACGACCTGATACAGCAATGCATTGAAAAACAAAGCTGCGAAGATATATGTTCAAAAGTGAGTGAATGCTACAATGATGCCGAATATCAGTCAACCGATGACATCATGAACAAATTGAAACGCGACTGCATAAGCAACAACCTGTTTGAGAAGGAAGATGTAGAAACTTTCTTTGAAGAACATGATGATGAGATAAGGGATGAAATTCTGGAACGTGATGATTCTACAACAATAAATGACCTTATCAATAACACCAGTGACATACCTGTCAGAGTGGAGATGTTATCCAATTACGATTGTATAAACTCCATCAGGATAGAAACGCAAGGCGGTTTCAGTTACATGAAAAGCTATTTTGGTGATATGATAGATGCACTTCATCTCAATCCAGCGAAAGTAAAGAAAACACTGATGGATAAAGGCTATAATGTATATGGCAAATTCCCAAACAAAAAATGTCGTAACGGCAAGGAAAAAGTATCCTACGAGGATTTCTGCCAGGAGTTGGAGGAGTCATGTTGCGGAGCCAACCTGCTTACCTATATCGGTCTTGTAAACCTCAGAGACCTCTACGATGCCGACTTCAAAATAAAAGAGTTAATTATTCCCAAAGGCAACACCTGTGGAATGTTCAGTTCAATGTACGGTGGCGGCAGTCTCATAGAGATGGAACTCAAGAGCGATGTCAGCATTCAATTGGACAAGGCACACAAAAAAAGATACAGTTTTCGTCTCCGTCTTGACTACGAACGCTCACGATACGAATATTCAATCAAGGATGTCTATGGAGTATATGACACATTCTTTGGCAAGAAAATAAACATTGTCGCTTCATAAATAAAAATAAGCATTAACAATAAAAACATCAATGTATGAAAAAGATCAATTTCACATACCGCATAGAAACGCTTCGCAATGACATCATAGATTCTATAAGGCTGTTGCTTCATTCACATGGATTGAATGAGATAGTATTCTCTAAAGAACAAGATGACCCAGTATGGATAATATGGTTTAACAAAAGCAATGACCCATCAGAATGCAGAGTTTCAGGCATTAAGATAACAGACAATAGTCTGACTGTAATAGCTCACGAGAAAGAAACCGACATTGAAGTCGAATGTCATTATCCTTATGAACTCGGAGCGAAAAATATCGACTGGCTGCAACAGATGTATGAGGCAGTCTGGCAACAATTGAATGATAATTATAATGACAATAATTAATATTATGGCTTACTTTAAGAATATAAATTCATTGGCGGAACTAAAGAAAGAATACCGCAGATTGGCATTGGAGAACCATCCTGACAGAGGTGGCAACAATGAAGTTATGCAACAGATCAATTCGGAGTTTGAACATTTTCACGAAATATGGAAAAACGATACTACTGTTTCGGCTTATGCTTCCGGTTATGAGAACGACTATGCTGGAGCATCGGCAAAAGAATATACAGACTTCGTATATAACGAATACCGTTGGAAAGGTCGTAACTATAACGGGCAGCACGCTCCGGAAATAGTCGAACTGATCCGAAAATGGATAAAAGAAACATATCCCAAGTATAAGTTTTCTGTAACCAGACAAGATTATAAATCAATATACATCTACCTTATCCAAGCTGATTTTGAGGCTTTCAAAAAGGACAAGGGTGTCATGTTCCATCATGATGTGAACCACTACTATATCGATAATGACGACACCATTACCGACAGAGCCAAGGAGGTGATGAAGAATATCAATGACTTCGTGATGTCTTACAATTTCGATGACAGCGATTATATGACAGATTATTTCAACACGAACTTCTATCTGCATCTTGGAATCGGGACATACAAGAAGCCATATAAATTGGAGCTGCCGAAACTTGATTGCAAAGGCAAGAAGCCGAAAGCGTTCAAACATCCAGAAGGTGCGGCACACAAGGCGATACGCCAGGCTTTAGGCAACGCCCGTTTCGGTTTCTATGAGAGTCAACGACTTAAAGGGAAAGTAGTACTCGGAGAGGATTCATACGGATGTAATGGAGACAAATACTTCTATCCGTTATCCTATTCAAGTGCCAGAACTGCACAGAAACGAATCGACAAACTGGAAAATGCAGGCATATGCTGCAAACTCACCGGCTATAACAGTGGTTACATTGAATTTCTCGGTTACACACCCGAAACGGAAGCCATGTTCGAAAAAGAACGCCAGGATGCTGTTGCCGCATGGAAGAAATGGAAAGAAAAGTTTGATGAAAAGGATTTATAAATAATCTAAATTTATGTAACAAAAATCCAAAATTGATAAATAGCAGTATTTCTAAACAGCATTAAATACCCAACCGTCAATTGACTATTCGTATAGTTTCTTTTATTTTTGTCGTAAAACTCATTGTTTTCGATAATTTTCCACCCCAAAATTGAGCAAAATAGATTGACAACACAAATAAGAATGTGTAAAATGTGTGTAAACCTCATTATAATTATTTATTGATTATCATTTATATATATATTGATACAAAATAATACTTGTGTAAATTGAATGTAAATAATAAAATTATAATCAGCAATGAGGTAAATTTGTATAACTAAAAAATGTATTGAAAGATAAAATTAAGTTTAATCACATCTAATACAAGCGTAAGGAGGCTTGGAACTGCGAAATAATAATAGTGTGAGAGTCGCAAAAAAACATAGAGTAGCACGAAATTCAGTAATAACATTTTAATATTTTAATTTAGACTATCATGAAGAAGAACATCCTATTATCACTAACAATTATAGTTTTGGCATTATCAGTTACAATACAATCATGCAAAAAAGATGACATCGATAAGAATAACGAAGATAACAAAGAAGTAAATAACATGCAAAATATTGATAATGAACACTTTGAATGTATAAATGGTATCAATGTTAAATTAGATAACAGTTATGATTTTGGAGAAAGGAATGCTTCAGAATGGTTATACTTTGAAACAAGGAATGATTATACCAATGCTATCGAACAACTCTCATCAGATGTTGATGATGCGATAAGTTCTTTTGAATCTGCGCTATCTTTTTCTTCTATGAGAGTTTCAAAAACAGAGAAACAGAGAGAATCTATAAACATTGATGACGACGTTCTTGCTTCATTATTAAATAATGAAGGAAGAATCAGAATTGGAGAATATGTATTTCAAATAGATGCTAGTAACGACATATTGTTAGTGTATAGTACAGATGGCTCTGCTAAAGTACAATGTTTTAGTACAGATGATAATGTATTTGATATTTTAGATGGGACGGATACAAAAAATCGATCCAGAGGATGTGATGCAAAAAATAAGTTGAAAGATATTTATTTCAACGGTTCATACATCGATTGCAAAGTCGTCTATCAAAAAGCTGGAATATACTTTTCATTATTATCTAAAATCAGCGAAAATGTATATGGCGGATCAAATTCATTGCATTTATATTGTAACGGATTTGGTAATAATGACAATTATTTCGTAAAGAATAACGAATCAATTGTAAATACGATTGAGCCATATTCCGTATCTGGATATGATAAATCATATAAATATAGACCTTATCAAGGAATTAAAAGATTAGAAAGATTTCACTTTTCTACATACTTTAATGTTACAGATGACGTTAATCATCGTGAATTAGGAACATTCTCGTTACGTATTGATTGCGGAGCTTGACAAATTGTATATTAATAATAATCTGTAAATTGTATATTAATTATGAAAAGTAACTTTTTAATACTTCTTATTCTAATCCCATTTTTAGGAATATCACAAACCAATAAAGGGAATAGTTACATTGAAGTGAAAACGGGTATGTCTATGAGTGATGTAACAGAAGATACAAGACCTATTTCGGGCTATAACCTTAACGTAGGTTATTCATACGGTCTTATTGAAAACATGGACCTATTGGTATCTTTTTCAACATACGATGCATTCAGCACCAAAGAACCCCCAACTTTCGTCAGGCAAATGTATTTCTGTAATGCTATGCAGTTAGGTGTTAGAGGTAAAATAAGATGTTTAGACATTGTAAATATTAAATTATCTTTGTCAGGAGGAATGATGATATATGCATATAATGATGTTTTTTATCATGCTGATTATCCATTGTCCAAGATGAAAATAAGACCTTGTATCAGTGGTATGGGTGAGATTGATTTCAATGTAAGCGAGAAAGTCGCATTAGGCGTATTTTACGGAAAAGCAATAGCACTGAATGATAACATAAATCCATATTTTGATTCTGCAGGCATAACAATATCTTTAAAGTTATAAACCTATAAATTTAGTTTAAAGTCTAAAAAAGCAGGCACTTCATTATCGGTTGCCTGCTTTTTTATCAAGGCTTTAGTCTCGATAGACCTTGTCATTTGCAGGTGTCAATGCAGAACCGTCATCTTCATTGTCATCATCTCCATTGTCATTCCCAGTATCGTCTGCATTGTTATCATC
>SUWT01000080.1 GCA_015061335.1 Lentimicrobiaceae bacterium
TCGGAATAAATGGCGAAAGGCTCCTTGTTTTTAAAGTGAGTATATCCTTGTATACCATCTCTCGTATATCCAAGTTGTTTGCGTTGAATGCATGAGCTAACAAGGAAAATTGTCATTAATAGTAGAGATATTTTTTCATAGTAAATAAGTTATCGAGTTATTCTTAAAAATATATTTGATGATTTTTCAAGTTGTGCTTCTACATGTTTCCAGTTATTTAACGTGAGTTCAACATAAAATATTAAAAATTAATAACATAACGATATTTTTTTGTATCTTTAAAGTGCTAACAAAAAGAACAAAACGTTGTGTTATCCTGCAACAAAGTTATTGAATTTTTTTATATGGCAGACGTCTTCCGCAAATATTTTTTGGGCACGTCATAATACTTGAACACTCTCCGGAAAATAATAATCGTTGAGGTTGCATGTGTCAATTAATTCATAAAAGATTTTAACATTTTAACAACGTAATCTTTCATCAAAAAAATTCTGTTGTCTGTTGTCTGTTGACTGTTGACTTTTTCCTTATCTTTGCGCTATGAAGAAAAAAATTAGACAAGCTGAATTTTTAGAAGACGTCAGTATCATCGACGCTGGCGCTGAAGGCATGAGTGTTGCCAAACCTGATGAGAAAGTGGTGTTTATTCCTTTCGGTGCCCCTGGCGACATCGTAGATATACAGGTTTTTAAGAAAAAGAAAAACTGCTTCGAAGGCAAAATCGTCAATATGAAACAAGCCTCCGACAAACGCGTCGAACCGGTGTGCCAGCATTTCGGTCTCTGCGGCGGTTGTAAGTGGCAACATATAGATTATCAATGGCAACTTCATTACAAGCAGAAACAAGTCAAAGATAATCTCGACAGAATCGCCAAAGTGGATTATCCTGAAATCTCCCCTATCTTGGGTTCGGAAAAACAATATTTCTATCGTAATAAATTGGAATATAGCTTCTCAAACCGTAAATGGCTCATCGACGGTGCTCCAGCAGGCACTCACGACGAAGAAGCTGTGAAAGGTTTCGGTTATCATCTTCCGGGCTTGTTCGACAGAGTCATCGACATAGAGAAATGTTGGTTGCAACAAGAGCCTTCAAATGCGATTCGCTTGTTCATCAAAGACTTCACCTTAGAACATAAACTATCATATTATAACGTACGCGCTCACGAAGGTCTCATGCGCAACGTCGTGATTCGTTGTAACGGCAAAGGCGAGTTCATGGTAATAGTCGTCATCAATGAAGAAAACGACTTGGTGAGAAACGTGATGATTCCAGAACTACAGAAACGTTTCCCTGAAATCATCTCGATAATGTTAGTCATCAACAACAAATTCAACGACATCATCACCGACCTTCCTTTCGAGAATGTCTATGGAGAAGAATGTCTCGTCGAGACGATGAAAGCTCCTCGCGAAGGTTACGACGACTTGAGATTCAGAGTCGGACCGGTATCTTTCTTCCAGACTAATGTCTATCAAGGCGAGAGACTTTACAGAGCTGCTTTCGACTTGGCAGATGTAAAAGGAGACGAGCTGATGTACGACCTTTACACAGGAACCGGAACTATTGCGTTGTATTTCGCTCGTTTCGTGAAGAATGTAGTAGGCGTGGAATATGTTGAAGAAGCCATCGCCGACGCCAAAATCAACAGCGAGTTCAACAATATAAATAATGTGAAGTTCTACGCAGGCGACATGGCGAAAGTCTTCACCGACGAATTTATCGAAGCCAACGGTCGTCCTGATTTAGTCGTCACCGACCCGCCACGTGCAGGTATGCACGAGAAAGTCGTGGAACAACTTCTCAAGATACAACCTAAGAAGATAGTTTATATCAGCTGCAACCCTGCGACACAAGCCCGCGACCTTCAACTCTTAGATTCATCATACGAAGTGAAAGCCGTACAGCCTGTCGATATGTTCCCGCATACACATCATGTGGAGAATATAGTTCTTTTGGAATTGAGAGTTGAAAATTGAAAGTTAGGTTTAAACTATAAATTCAGAACTGTACTTTCATACTTTAACAGAAAATATACAAGTCGTTTAACACCTTAAAAGCATCAGTCCTTTAAGCAAGCTAATGGTATGATTTTCACCCCGTCAGGGCGAGTATAAGCCATCTGACCGCCAGTAAGAATTATCAACAAATCAGGTTCTCGTAAAGGAACCTGTTTTTCTTTCTCGTTATATATTCGTATCAACCTACATAACTCTTTCAGATGTTCAGCCCCATCTTCAATTTCCCTACTCCCCAATTTACATTCAATCAGAGCATATCTGCCATCAGACAAATGAAGCACCAAATCTGCTTCAAGTCCGTATCTATCATGATAGTAAGAAATATGACTATTGAAATCTGGAGTATATGCTCTTAGGTCACGAACACACATCTGTTCAAAGATAAATCCGAAAGTTTTCAACTGTGTCATCAGCGCATCAGGAGATAGTCCTAATGTAGCGACAGCAATTGAAGGATCAACAAAAGAACGTTTAAATCCGCTTCTGATTGCCGTTTTACTTCGTATGGCAGGACACCATGCCGGAATATTATCAATGACAAATAGACGGTTTAACGCATCTACATAGTCTTCGAAGGTAGGTTTTGTGCAACTGACTTCTCCCGACGCAATTACATCTTCTAATATTGATGAATTTTTCGCCAAAGTAGATATATTTCGAGAATACGATTTCAGAATTTGTTTTGTCAGTAACTCATCACGTCTCACACCATCAATTCTCGATATATCTTCCTTGCAAACCGTATCCACATAGTTCTGCGCTATAAGCAACTGCGCTTTGCGTGACTTAATACTAACACTTGCAGGCCAACCTCCACGACATGCCGAATAAATCAAATCCTCCATCTTCATGTCAGAAGTGACACCATCAATATCAAGATTGGGATTATCAAATAATTCCGACAAAGAAATCTTTCCATTAGACTCCTTAGATTCATACAGACTCATAGGAATCATTTTCATACGACTGATACGACCTGTTCCTGAATGCCTGATTTCATTCTTTCTGACAGCATTAGATCCTGTAAGAATAAATTGACCGACAGATTGTCTCTTATCCACCATAGTTCTTACTGCATCCCACAATACAGGAGCATCTTGCCACTCATCAATCAATCGAGGAGTTTCTCCCAACAAAAGAAGCGACGGCTTTGACTCTGCTGTTGCAAGATATTCGTTGCACATATCAGGATCCTGCATTTTTATCACACTCTTAGCATATTGCTCTGCTGTGGTTGTCTTGCCGCACCATTTAGGACCTTCAACAAGAACTGCGCCAAAAGCTTCAAGTCTTTCTGCAAGAACACTATCAGATACTCTTTTAAGATAATCCATAACAATATTTTTTGACAAACAAAGATACGAATAATTATCAAAATCATAAAGCCATTTTCCTTTTTTGTGCTATTTTATTTTCCTTTTTTGTGGTATTTTATTTTCCTTTTTTGCGATAAAACTCAAAAATAAATTTTATCTTTGCGGAAAAATTATCGTACTTATACAGGTTAGGATAACACGTTTCAAAACTTTTATTTAGGTCAATGGAAAATTTAACAGCCAACAGTCCAAGAATCTTCCTCATCGGTTATATGGGTTCCGGAAAATCCTCCGCATTGAAGCAGTTGGGGAAATTGCTTTCGTGGGAGACTTACGACCTCGACCGTCTTTTCGAAGAACGATATAAGATTTCGGTACAGGATTTCTTTCATAAATATGACGAGACTGCCTTCCGTAAGTTAGAGTCACAGCTTTTAAAAGAGACGGTTAATTACGAAAATGCGATAATCGCCACCGGCGGAGGAACGCCTTGTTTTTACGACAATATGGAATGGATGAACGCCAACGGCACTACAATATTTATAAAGGTGTCGCCCAAGACCGCTATCAACAGATTGATTAATTCCAAGAAGAAACGACCGCTCATCGAAGGCAAAAGCGAGCAAGAATTATTAGAATACGTGGAACAACATTATGGCGAGAGAATGCCGTTTTACGAAAAAGCACATATTATAGTAAAGGGAGAAAATCTAGATGCGAAAGAAATACTGAGTCTGATGACTCTAAGTTATAATGCATGATTCATAATTCACAATCTGTGTAATCTGTGTAAAACGTACTGGATTTGACGCTTCTAAACCTTATAATTGTTAATTGTTAATTGTCAATTCTTTAACTTTCTCCACAAACGCCTCAATATCTTCTTCCGTAGTATCGAAAGAACAGAGCCAACGAACTACGTCATTATCCAGATCCCAGTCATAGAAGAAATAATGTTTCTGAAGTTCAGTCCATATCTCACGAGGCAGTTGTACGAAAACGCCGTTTGCCTGAACAGGATACATCACCTTTAAAAGTGGAATATCTTTCACCTTATCATATAGCAGCTGCGCCATCTTATTAGAATGCTCAGCGTTTCTTTTCCATAAATCATCTTTGAAATAAGCCTCGAACTGCACCGCCAAGAATCGCATTTTGCTACATAATTGTAACGCTTGTTTCCTACGGTATTTGAAATCTCTCGCCAATTCCGGATTTAGGAACACTATCGCTTCCCCTATCATCAAGCCGTTTTTCGTTCCTCCGAAAGAAACCACATCAACACCTAAGTCGGTGGTCATCTCTTTAAACGTGCAGCCGAGAGCGACAGCGGCATTAGCGAGACGAGCCCCGTCGATATGAAGATACATATTATATTCATGAGCCAAATCCACCAATACCTTAATCTCTTCCAAAGAATATAAGGTTCCGAGTTCCGTAGATTGTGTTATCGTAATGGCTTTAGGTTGTGAATGATGTTCGAAGCCAAAGCCATGAAGCTGCGTTTTAACAAGTTCCGGAGTAAGTTTCCCGTCAGGCGTAGCGACAGTAAGAAGACGACATCCCACCACACGCTGCACCGAACCGCATTCATCAACATTGACATGAGCCGACTCAGCACATACGACAGCCTCATGAGAACGACACATAGCGTCAACACATAAAGTGTTCGCTCCAGTACCGTTAAAGACGAAAAACACCGATGTCTGTTCCCCGAACTTTTCTCTGAAGATATTTTCAACTCTCGCGCAATATTCATCGTCACCATACGCAAGAGCGTGATTCACATTCGCTTCCGAAATAGCCTTCAAAACCTCAGGTGAAATACCTGAATGATTGTCACTACCAAAACCTCTTTTCATTTTTGTAATTGTTTAGATTGTAAAGATACAAAAAAAATATGAAGATGAATAATCAATGGAGAAAGTTTTTTTTGGATAGTAAAATAACCTGTGGCACCGAGTGATCTTGTACGGACACGGAGCGCCGCCTCACAATACACAATCCATAATCTGTGAAATCTGTGGTAAAAAAAAGACAATAGTATAATCACCCCTTACACCAGTCACACACCGTGTGACTCTACATAAGATTCTGCAATTTTCAACTTTCAGCTTTCAATTCAAAAAATTTTACGTTGTCGCCTAACTCCCATCAAACAACAAAGCGTTCCGACTCCTAAGCCCACAAAGATTCCATCGACGGGAAACTGTATGAACTGAGCTACAATAAGTGCCGCCGTTCCTGCAATGATAGAAGCTAAAATCCATTGCGACTTGACTCTTCTCGGAAGAAACAAAGCCAATGTCAGAGGGATGAAGACCGCAGTAGCTCGTAAGCCCATCGATAAGAATCCGAGGTCGTTAATGAAAGTGCCTGAGAATGTTGCGGCTACAAAAACCGACATCAGCAATATTCCTATTATTGTAAGTCGCGAGACCTTAAGATTTTTTGAAGACTCTTTCAAGGATGGATTTATCTTCATGAAGACATCACGGACAAGAATAGTAGATGAGCCGAGGGTAAGTCCAGAACCACCTATTATAATAGTTATAAGTAATGTTCCAAGAACGATACCACCGAGAAACTCTGGCATACAATGCGTTATGAACAAAGGAAACGCCTGCGCCGTCGTCGCCATAATGCCGATATTATCAGGTATCGTCGCTCCTCCGGCCACGAAAGCCTCCATCTCTTCGGCAGTAACATAATGTCCTCTCATATAAAGACCTATCAGCACACAGGCCGCACCAATAGGAATCGTGAGTATCGCAGAAATCATCGCTCCTCTACGGGCAACGCTGTCAGTCTTGGCAGCCCATATCCCCTGAGCGTAACTCTGCGTAGCTAGTACTCCAAGAATCACAGAGAGACAAGAACCGATGTCCTTTGCGGCACCACGAGCCAGCAAATTATTGTACTGTTCCTGTATAGACGTATTATTTTGAGTCTCCTCTATCGCAGTCATCAGCCCATGATAGCCGTCAGTCAAAGAAAGAACAATGATTCCTCCCGCAAGAGTCGAGATACATAATAAAATCAACTTAACAAGACCTCCGATACCAGCACTCCATAAGCCACCAAAAACAACATAAACCATCATAATAAGACATGATATTGCAGCGGCAAAATAAAATTTCATCGGAAATAACGTCATCAATAATGCCGAAGCGGAGAGAATCTGAGCAACAATACTGACGAACATCCCAAGAGAGCATAAGACAGAACCCAAAACTTCCGCTTTCTTACCATATTCTTTGGAAACGACTTCCAACAAAGTCGTGCTATCGCTTCTTCTCAATGGAACAACGTAACATATCGCAAGAAAAACACATCCTAAAGCAGCACCTAAAGTAAACCACCATGCGGAAATGCCGTAAGTGAAAGCCAACTGCGCCGTCCCTACCGTCGATTGCCCTCCTATCAAAGTTCCCATGATGGTACCACAAACAACCCATGTTCCAGCCTTGCCTCCTGCCCTATTGAAGTCGTCGGCAGTCTTGACTTTCTTGGAAGATAAAATACCAACAATTTCTATCAAAGCAATAGAAAGTATAATACCTAAAATATGATAAATAGATATCGACATCCGACTATAAAAATTTCAATTCTTTTTTCCAATATTTCCAATCTGGCATCTCGGCTGTCATTAGGGCATAAAACTCCTTCGAATGATTGAAATGAACGAGATGACATAACTCATGCAAAATTACTTCTTTTATGCATTGCTCCGGAAGTTTTATCAAGTCTAAATTCAAACTTATGCCGCCTTTCGAGGAACAACTACCCCATCGCGTCTTCATCTTCCTGATAGTAAATGATTTAGGAAAAACATTATATTTCTCCATCTGCTTCATTAAAGGTATTGATATTTCCTGAAATATACAACGAGCTTGACTGAGATACCATCTTTCAAGAAGAGTCTCTATCAATTCCGGCAAATCGTTCTTAGCATAAACCATTATAACATCATCCTGAAAAGTCACATTATTATCAGGAGATATTACTATTTTTAACGGATATTGCTTCCCGAGAAAATAATGAAGCTCGCCTGAAACAAATCTCTTTGTCTCTGACTTCGATATTATCGGAGCATCTAATCTTTTAAAAATCCATCTGTAATGTTTTTGAAGGAATGGCTCGACATTATCAGTATTATAAAACAGCGGCACTTTCAATTCTATACGTTTGTCGGGATATATCTGTATAGCGACGGTCTTTCTTCGCGAGCGAACTATCTCGCAATTCAACTGACGATCTTTTATATAGAATGACTTTTGCATACGATTCAGAAATTCACGATAAACTTATTCAACACTTTCCTAATTCCCCAAATTTTCAATTTTCAACTTTCAATTATGAATTACTACTGATGCAATAAATTTTTATTAAAATAATTTTAGTTCTTTGACATTTTGATTTTCGATTGTTGGTTGGTCTTTTGCGAGCAACTCTCGAATGGGTGTTTTAGCGAATACTGA
>SUWT01000011.1 GCA_015061335.1 Lentimicrobiaceae bacterium
ATGGAAAAGCCTTATTTTTTATAAAAAAATATACAGAATAAGGTGTTGATTCGCAAAACGTACTCTTATATCAATTTTGTCTCGATACATAAAAAGAGACCGTCTAAACTTGTTAGACAGCCTCATAAGTAAACTAAAAATTCATTAAACATTAAACCAACTAAAGTATTTTTATGGCTTGATAACGAAGAAAAGGGAGGACTTCATTATCTTTCTTTAGACAATGCAAAAATAGCATCTATTTTCGGACTGTCATATCACCACTTTTGGGTATTTCCATAAAAAAATATAACCTAATGTTGGGAAATTATATTTGTTTCAACAAATTAACCATCTCAATAGCAGTGGTTGCGGCTTCAAATCCTTTATTACCTGCTTTAGAACCTGCTCTCTCTACTGCTTGCTCTATATTGTCAGTTGTCAGTACCCCAAAGATAATAGGCACACCCGTTTGTAATCCTGCTGCCGCAATACCTTTAGTTGTTTCATTGGCCACCATTTCAAAATGAGCTGTAGCGCCACGTATAACTGCTCCCAAACAAATTATTGCATCATATTTTTTAGATTCTGCCATTTTTTTTGCTACTAATGGAATTTCGAAAGAGCCTGGCACCCATGCTACATCTATGTTATTCTCATCACCGCCATGACGTTTGAATGCATCGATGGCACCACCCAGCAATTTGTTTGTAATAATTTCGTTAAAACGACCGGCCACAATAGCAATTTTCTGACCTTCAGCGATTAATTTACCTTCAATAATATTCATATTTTTAAAATTTATAATTCATATTAGTATTTAATTTTTCAAAGTCATAATATTTATCAGTAAAAACACTATTTTTCTTTAACGTGTAAAATATGTCCCATTTTTTTATATTTTGTATAAAGATAAAAAGCATCTTTCTCATTACATGTCATTTCGATAGGTTCACGACCAACTATTTCTATGCCGTATGCATTTAAACCTGTTATTTTCATTGGATTATTGGTCATAACAACAATCTTATTAACACCAAGGTCAGATAATATCGAGGCTCCGGTACCATAATCTCTCAAATCGGCGGCAAATCCAAGAGCCAGATTTGCTTCTACTGTATCCATGCCTTCATCCTGTAATTTATATGCTTTCAGCTTGTTTATCAAGCCTATACCTCTACCCTCTTGTTTCAGATAAAGAATAATACCCCTGCCCTTTTCTTCTATTCTACGCATGGCTTCATGAAGTTGATCACCGCAATCGCAACGTAATGAACCAAAAGCGTCACCTGTAAGACATTCTGAATGAACTCTACATAATACCGGTTCTTCACCGCTAATATCACCTTTTACCAAGGCGATGTGATGGTCACCAGTAATTGTATCCACATAACCATGAGCTCTGAAGTTCCCGTATTTTGTTGGCATATCAGACTCTGTAATTTTTTCTACCAGTTTCTCATGTTTACGTCTATATCTTATAAGGTCGGCTATAGAAGTGATTTTCAGTTTATGTTCTTTTGCAAATTGAAGTAACTCTGTGGTTCTCATCATTGTACCGTCTTCCCTCATTATCTCACAACACAGTCCGCACTCTTTAAGACCTGCGATTCTCATAAAATCCACAGTGGCTTCAGTGTGTCCATCGCGTTTAAACACTCCTCCTTCTCTTGCTTCCAAAGGGAACATGTGACCTGGACGTCTAAAATCTTCAGGTTTAGCTCCATCTTCGACAAGTTTCATTGCTGTTATGGAGCGTTCAACAGCAGAAATTCCTGTTGTGGTATCAACATGATCTATAGAGACTGTAAATGCAGTACAGTGATTATCAGTATTTTCTGTAACCATTTGATTAAGCTTGAGTTTATGAGTCAACTCTTTGCTCATCGGCATACAAATTAATCCTTTTGCGTATGAAGCCATGAAGTTAACATTTTCAGTCGTTGCGAATTCTGCAGCACAAATCAAGTCGCCTTCATTTTCTCTATCAGGATCATCAATAACGATGATAATCTTACCGTTTCTAAGATCTTCGATAGCTTCTTCAATGGTATTAAACTTATTTTCCATTTTTATGATTTTTTTAAAAAATTCAAATTAAAATCCATTCAGTTCTAATAAATCTAGGCTTATTTTGGGAGAAGTATCATGTTGGGTTCCTAAGAATAAATTTCTTACGTACTTTCCTATGATGTCATTTTCTAGATTAACAGTATCACCAATTTCTTTTGTTGTTAATGTAGTTTCTCCTTGAGTATGTTCAATAATTGATACAGAAAAAGAAGTTGAATCAACCTCAGTAATTGTCAAAGAAATGCCATCAATAGCTATAGAACCTTTCTTTACTATAAGTCCTAAAATATCTGAAGATGTTGAGAATGACATTCTTATAGCCTTATCATCCTTATATTTTCTAACGATAGTGCCAATGCCGTCTATATGACCTGAGACGATATGACCACCTAGACGACCATTAACCGGAAGAGCTCTTTCAAGATTAAGTTTATCGTTTATCTTAAGGTTTTTAAAATTAGTTGTCATCATAGTCTCAGGCATAACATCGACAGTATAAGAATCATTATTAAAATTAGTAACAGTCAGACAGATACCATTGGTTGAGATACTGTCTCCAATATGGATATCCGACAAGATTTTCTTAGCAGATACTGTTAATTTTATACTATTTGATTGTCTTACTATAGATTTAACAATTCCTATTTCTTCAATTATTCCTGTAAACATTACCTTTAATTAAAATATCATCATCAATTTTATCTATCACTATATTATTAAGGTTAATAGCATCTTTCATTAGTTCTATTCCCTTACCACCTATTGGTGATTTAGAACATTCGCCACCTATTATTTTAGGGGCGATAAAAGCATAAATTTCATCGATGCAATTCGCTTGTAAGAAAGCGGCATTCAGAGATGCCCCACCTTCTAAGAGGAGAGAATCGATACCTTTTTCTCCAAGTTTATTCATTAAATCATTTATATCGACGTGATTATCAAGTTCATCACAGCATAGAGTTTCAACATTTAAAGAATTAAGAAGTAATATTTTATCTTTTGGAGCCGATTTAGTATGAGCTATGATGGTCTTAGATATGCAAGTCGAGGTGGTGACAAGCTGACAATCAACGGATATAGATGCTTTTGTATCGACAATAATTCTAATTGGCTGGTGAGCATTCTCATTTAGTCTGGAATTTAGTAAAGGATCATCACATTTTACAGTCCCTATTCCGACAATTATTCCCATCATTTCAGAGCGGAGTTTATGAACCAGATTACGTGATTTTTCATTTGTAATCCATTTGGAGTCGCCTGTATATGAAGCGATTTTTCCGTCCAATGTCATTGCTGTTTTCAACAAGACGTATGGGCGTTTAGTTTTAATATATTTTATGAATACCTTGTTTAATTCACGGATTTCATTCTCTTCCACACCAGATATAACCTCAATTCCAGCATTTTTCAATATTTGTGCACCCTTGTTATTAACGAGAGGATTTGGATCAAGGAGACCTATCACGACTTTCTTTATTCCTTTTTCAATGATAATATCAGTACAAGGTGGAGTTTTTCCGTGGTGGCAACATGGTTCAAGTGTTACATAAAGAGTAGCACCATTACAATTTGATTTACAATTTTTTATGGCATTACGTTCTGCATGTAATCCGCCGTAATATTCATGGAAGCCCTCTCCTATTATATCTCCGTCTTTTACGATAACGCAGCCCACCATAGGATTAGGATTTACGAATCCTGCACCATTTTTTGCCAAACTGATGGCGCGTTGCATATATTCTATATCTTGTTTATTATATGACATAAAAAAGCCCTAAATAAATTCAGGGCAGATGTCAACTTAAATAATCGAAATCTTCTATCATCCGGACTATCACCGTCGGTTTCGGAGTTTCACCGAATCAGTTCCCAAAGGAAGTCGCGGACTATACCGCCGGAAAGGAATTTCACCTTGCCCTGAAGATTACAGTGCAAATATACAGATAATTTTAATATTAAAGATAAAATATCATTAATTTTAGAATTCAGGAAATCTTTTCAATAAGTTCTTTCATTAGATTCTCTTTTCGTTCGGCGCATTCGAATAATTTCCATTGAGCCTTGGTTCTAACGAGATTATGTTCGGGATATTGAATCTTATAATATGTATCACCATTGATATAATCGGTTAAGAATCTGACTGTTTGCATATAAGGGAATAATTTTGCGGCGTATGGGAGGTTCTCTTTTTCTATTGCAAGAAGGAATGATTTAGTACCTTTTATATAACCTTTAGCAAATGCCTCAAAAATTTCCATATTGAAGTCTATATTATCGAGATTCTTATCATCTTCGGCACCGGTATTAGCGGCAGAGCGTAGGAAGTCGCCGAAATCAGAGAAAATAAAGCTTGGCATTACTGTATCTAAGTCAATAACACACAAGACATTACCTTCATTGTCAAAAAGCATGTTATTTACTTTAGTATCGCAGTGGCATATACGTTTGGGCAATTTTCCTTCACGATACAATTGTTCTCCTAAGCACATAGCGTCAGCACGTTTTTCGATCTCGTTAATGTAATATGTAACGTTTTTCACGCGACCTGCCACATCATTTTCAACAGCCTCTTTAAGTTGGGAAAGTCGAAGTTCTATATTATGGAAATTTGGAATTGTTTCACCCAAATCATCATTGATGTCAGCAAGCATTGACTGAAATTCGCCGAAAGAGAGACCGGCGGTATAAGAGGATTCAGGATTAACAGATTGATAAGTATATGAATCTCTGATAAATACCATAAGGCGCCAGTATTTCTCACCGTCAAAATAATATTTTTTATCATCTTTTGTTCTTATAAATCTAAGCACTTTACGTTCAACATCAGAAATATTATTATCAATCAGTTTCTTACGAATATGATTTGTTACTTTTTCAATATTATCTTGAAGCAATTCCACATCTTGAAATATGGCGTTATTTATACGTTGAAGCACGTATTTGGGAGCATCTTCATTTTTAACAAATACCTTAAATGTATCATTTATAAGACCTTCACCGAGGGGTTTTATCTCAGAAATCTCGCTATCAATTTGAAACTGTTGTGTTATTTCTTTTAAGTTTTCCATTTTATTTTTTTTGTAAAAATAAAAAAATTAAACATACAAAATCATTCACAAAAAAATATTATTTTTACATGCTAAAAATATTAAAATTTTGATCAATGAAAAAGAGACATTTTTTAGGAATTTTAGTTGTGTTCATGGCAGCTATTTTCTTCAGTTGTAGTAATTCAAATAACACTGAATCAAAGAATTACATTATTCAGGACAATACTATTGTTTTTCCTGAACCAGAACGTATAGAAGGTCAGAAGTCTGTCTTGCAATTTTCTGTTGAACCTATTCCTGTAGTTCGTATGGGTTTTATTGGATTAGGAATGCGTGGTGCTGATGCTGTAAATCGAATTTCAAATATTGAAGGTGTTGAGTTTAAAGCATTATGTGATTTAGTTCCTGAGCGAGTTACATCAGTTCAGGAGAATGTCATAAAAGCGAAGAATTTGCCGGAATGCGCTGAATATAGTGGTGAAGAAGGTTGGAAAGAATTATGTGAACGTGATGATATTGATTTGGTATATATTTGTACAGACTGGGTCAATCATGTTCCAATGGCTGTATATGCGATGCAGCAAGGCAAACATGTCGCATTAGAAGTTCCTGCAGCTACAAGTGTTGCGGAATGCTGGCAACTTGTTGATGTAGCAGAACAAACACAGCGTCATTGTATGATGTTAGAGAATTGCTGTTATGATTTCTTCGAGTTGACATGTCTTAACATGGCTCAACAAGGACTTTTCGGAGAAGTTATTCATGCGCAGGGTGCATACATTCACAACTTAGAACCATTTTGGGCTCATTATCAGGGCAATTGGCGTTTAGAATTCAATCAAAAACATGCAGGTGATGTTTATGCCACTCATGGTTTAGGACCAGTATGTCAAGTAATGGATATTCACCGTGGCGATAAAATGGACTATTTAGTATCACTATCTACACCTTCTATAAATGGATTAAAAATAGCGAAAGAGACAATGGGGTCAGAGACATTCGCTAATGGTGACATGACATCAACATTGATAAAGACAAATCGTGGTAAAACAATTTTGATTCAACATAATGTATATACACCTCGTCCTTACGACAGATTATATCAACTTACAGGAACTGAAGGTTTTGCAAACAAATATCCAATACAAGGTTTTACATTAAAGGAAGAGAATATCCCATCAGATGTCATTCCTGATCATGAAGACTTAGATTCACATGGATTTGTTCCTAGTGACATAAGAGATTCATTATTAGTAGCGTATAAGCATCCTATTGCAAAAGATATTGAGGAAAAAGCAAAACAAGTTGGTGGTCATGGAGGTATGGATTTCATCATGGATTACCGTTTGATTTATTGTTTGCAAAATGGTCTTCCTTTAGATCAAGATGTTTATGATGCAGCAGAATGGTCATGTTTAGGCGAACTTACTGCAGCATCTATAGAGAACAACGGTTTAAGAGTTAAATTCCCAGATTTCACTAGAGGTGACTGGAATAAAGTTAAAGGATATAAACACGCTGTTAAATAATTAGGAATTAGGAATTAGGAGTTAGGAATTAGGAATTTATTAATATTGAATTTGTATATAGATATTCTATTAAAATATTATTAACCAATGACTGTTGACCGTTATCGGTTGACTGTTGATAAAAAATAACGAAAAATGAATAAGAAATTTGCATGTCCTATTTGCGGTTATGTACATGAAGGTGAAACCGCTCCAGAAACTTGTCCACAATGTAAACAAAAGGTTCAATGGAATGTCCTTGAAGAAGGTGCTGCTTTGAACTTCGTAACAGAACACGTTATTGGTATCGCCAAAGGTACTGGTGAAGATATGATTAAAGATTTGAATGCTCATTTCATGGGTGAAGCCACAGAAGTTGGCATGTACTTGGCAATGAGCCGTCAAGCTGACCGTGAAGGCTATCCGGAAATCGCAGAAGCTTTCAAACGCTATGCTTGGGAAGAAGCAGAACACTGTGCAAAATTCGCTGAATTATTAGGAGATGTTGTTTGGGATACCAAGACAAACCTTGAAAAACGCATGCAGGCTGAATGTGGCGCTTGTGAAGACAAGATGCGTATAGCTCGTATCGCCAAAGAACGTAACCTTGACGCTATTCACGACACTGTTCATGAAATGGCAAAAGACGAAGCCCGTCACGGCAAAGGCTTCGAAGGATTGTTCAACAGATATTTCAAGAAATAATTTTTTGTAAAAACAAAAAAAGCGGCGTTTAAGCCGCTTTTTTTTATCTATTCGATTCTTATTTCATCAAGCATTATCCAAGCATCTTCTCCTGCATAGTCATGCCAATCTGGCAGCTGTTTATAAGTCTCTACTTTTACCTTAATATATTTGACATCTTTTACATTAAGAACAGCCCTTGCTTCCTCTCGACGTTTTACATCATTGGAATTAACATAAACCGGTGACGATGCTTTAACAAACTCGGTAAAATTCTCACCATCATTTGAAGTAGCTATTGATATCTCTTTTGGCATAAGTACCCATTCATTTGGATTTATGGCATAGCCTACGAATAATTTATTTATATCAGTAGGTTTTGAGAGTTCGATAGTAAATTCAGCATCTTTACCATAGAAACCAATCCAGTCCTCACTCCAATTACCGACAACACCTTTTTTGGAATCCATAAGAGCTGTCTCCTTATTTTTAGAGTAGTTGACATGAGGATCCTCAACATATTTTGTATCAGATATGATCAAGAATTTAAAATCCTTCTCTATTGTAAATGAAGATACCTTATTACCATTAAAAGCCTTAGCTTTTATAACGGCACTATTATCGATAGTAAATGGTTTTGTATATAATTTAGATTTGTTGGTAGGAAGACTTCCGTCTAATGTATAGTATATTTTAGCCTTTGGGTCATCACAGCTGATAGTTACATTCATAGGTTTGTCGAAACGATCCAAATTAGTTGTTATTGTAGGTGTTTCTACCTTATTAAATGATGTGAACACATCCTGTTTATATAATTTATCAGCAGTAATATCGTTTTTCTGGAATGGTCTCAATCGTATAGTATATTCATATCTATCATTCTTAATTATATATTTATCCAATACGCCAGGACCACATGTAGCTGTTCCTAATGGAGCCTGTTTATAATCCACATTGACGGTCCAGAATTTTGCCAATTCCATCTGATTAATTCTTTCAGCTGTAGAGAGATTTTCATCGGAATATTGATAAATGCTAAAATTAAAATGTTCATCACTACTGATAAACAATCCGTTACCGTTTTTATCTGTCACTGCCAACCAGCGAGTTTCGCTATGATTAGCGTTATCTTGAGGTTCTTCATGTAATTCGAATAAATCTTTATTATTTCTCTCATAAACATTTATCTTACCTGAGGAATTTCTGTCAGGATAGTTTTCAGTATCTTTTCCAAAATATCTTACTTTATTGTATTTTATAGGCATAAGGAGTTGTGTGCCTATTTTAGGGAAGTTTGTCACAACATTACTTGCCTGAATATTATTTGATATAATTACATCAGCATTTCCGTTTATCTCATAAACATGTTCTGTAGTAATAATCACTTCACCATTTTTATTAAGGTGTTCAAGAACGAAAGTCACTATGGCATGTGATTCATCCAACTTATCAGCATGGAAATATACAGGTTTAATTGTCAATTCATTAAGGTTGGCGTTCAACCATTTTGGAAGAGCGTTACGATCGACATCATCGTTAAGTGTCGGGGCTCTCCAGAAGTTTGGTTTTATATCACCTGCCAACATTTGTTGACCTTTGTAGATGAATGATGTTGGCAAACCTTTTTCGATGCTAAAAGAGAGGCTGAAATCATTGTTATAAACGATAATACTATCTGACGATTTAATTATCAGTTCTACATTAGGTATATCAGAAAGGAGCACCCCGTTTGATGTCGGGACATCGAGTTTAAACACATCGTAAGCTATTTCAGTACCTGCGGGTCTCATCTCATTACCATTTTTTTCTTTAAATGAGAACTCGATAAAATATTCCACATTAGCGTATTTTTCAGGTTCTTCGGCATTGATTTTAGGTTTAGGTATAGATATATTTATTTTTTGACTTAATCCTGGAGCGATGTTAAGATCCAATTTATTGGTTTGTAATCTTTTTTCATTAGTATAAATTGTATAAGAGCATTCAAACTCATTAGTTCTTCTAAAGAAGAAGTTGTTTTTGACCTCGAAGATGCCATTAGATATATCTATCGGTTTGACGTTAATATTTTGGTATATCTTTTTCACTTCATCCAAATGATGGTGTGGTTTTCTATCGCTTGTCACCAATCCGTTACAGCAGAAGCTATCGTCATTACCTATACCTTCGAGAGCACCCAGGTCACCGCCTGCTGCATACCATTTGACACCTTTTTCCTTATCTATCTGTATAATACTTTGATCGCACCAATCCCAGATACATCCACCTTGTAATTGGTCGTGTTTGTTTATCATATCCCAGTAGTCCTGCATACCGCCGCAGCTATTGCCCATAGCATGAAGATATTCCACCATAATGAAAGGACGTCCAAGAGAATCTAACTTCTCCTCAACAAATCGTTCGAGATAGTTGACGCTGGAATACATAAGACCGATAATGTCGTTATTATAATCATATATTGAACGTTCATTTATAACAGGACGAGTATTATCGCGTTTTTTAACCCATTCGTATGATTCATACATGCAAATACCGTTACCACATTCATTACCTAATGACCAAATTATTATAGAAGGATGATTCTTATCTCTTTCTACCATATTACGGCATCTGAATTTAAAAGCATTAACCCAACGCTCATCTTTAGCGAGACTTTTTTCGCCATAACCTTGTGCATGTGATTCATTATTAGCTTCATCTATGACATATAAACCATATTTATCGCATAATTCGTACCAATAAATATCATCAGGATAATGTGATGTTCGTACTGTATTGATATTATTTTGGAGCATTAGCTGAATATCTTTTTCCATTGTCTCACGAGTAACATATTGTCCGGTGTAGCCGTCATGTTCGTGACGGTTTACACCTTTAATTAGTATAGGCTTACCGTTCACTTTTAATTGTCCGTCTTTAACCTCTGTAGTTCTAAATCCTATTTTTGAACCTACGATTTCTATTATCTTTCCTTTTTTATCTTTAAGACGTATTGTCATATCATAAAGATTAGGTTTTTCTGCTGACCAAGGTTCGACACGGTCTATTACTTTTTTAATTCTTATTGTGGAATGTCCTTCTTCAGTCTGTTGAGCAATGAGATCGCTTTTCTTCAACTCTTCCAGATATAATTTATTGACTGGGAATTTGGCGTTTTTATCGCTGCGGATCTCTACTTCAAGATTCAATTTGGAAGGAATTTTCTTAGTGTCATAATTTAAGTCGATAAAGATCTCAAAAATACCTTTTGAATAATTATAATCCAAGCCAGCTTTTACGAAGAAATCAAAAACGTTTGTCTTTGGTTTTGAATAAAGTATAACATCTCTGGTAATACCACTGAGACGCCAATAATCTTGACATTCAAGATAAGAACCATCTGAGAAACGATAAGCCTCAACTGCTAAGGTATTGTTGCCATTTGTCACATAAGGAGTGATATCGAACTCTGCCGGGGTCTTGGCATCTTCGGAATATCCGACAAACTGACCATTGATCCACAGATAAAATGCAGATTTGACAGCTCCGAAATTGATATAGATATTACGTCCGTTCCATTCTTCAGGTACATTAAAATTATGAACATAACAACCTACTGGATTATATTCTGTAGGAGCGTATGGCTGATTAGAAGGGAATTCGTTTCTTTGATTAATATAAACGGGAATACCATATCCATTTAATTCCCAGTTACCCGGTACAGGTATTGTTTTCCAGCTAGATACATCGTATGATGTAGCATAAAACCCCTGTGGCTTATCGGCTGGTTTTTCGACCCAATTAAACTTCCATTCTCCATTAAGACATTGATAATAAGGAGACTGTCTGTAATCTAAATTATAGATCCCTTTCTCGTCCTCATAAGGTATTACATTTGTTCTTGGAGAAACTCTGTTGACTTCACATACTGTGACATCATTCCACCAATCAGCAATTTCCTGGGCTTTGACATTAATGGACAAAGCCATGATAATTAATAAAACAATAGATTTCACTCTCATAAATAAAAAATTTAGTATAATTCAATCATAAAAATTCCAATGCGAAATTACTCATTTTTTTGATATAAATATAAATACGAATACTTTTGAAATATATTTTTAAAAAAGAATTATTATTTTTGCAGTCTAAGAATGATTGTTATGAAAAATTTAATAAAAATATTACTTGGCACATTATTACTTAGTATAATATGTTCATCATGCGAGAAAGCGTGTATCTGCAGAAATATAGATAATGGAGCATCAGAAGAGCTTTATGGATTATATTCCAAGAAAGAATGTGAAGCATATACAGATTATTATCAGACCTTATATGATGTAGATAATGTAGATTGTTCTTATGAATGGAGATAACAAGATAGATTTCGCAAAACAAAGAATCATTGATCTTAGGAGGATTATTGAAAATCATAATTATAACTATTACATTTTAGCCAATCCTAGTATTAGTGATTATGATTTTGACATGCTTTTAAACGAGTTGATAGCTCTTGAAAAGGAATATCCCGAATTTATTACACCAGACTCTCCTACTCAGCGTGTCGGAGGTGATATTACTAAAGAGTTTAAGACCGTAAAGCATCGATATCCGATGTTATCTTTATCTAATTCATATAGTGTCAGTGAGATAAAAGATTTTATCACAAGAATAGAAAAAAGCATAGAAGGTGATGTTGATTTTGTTTGTGAGTTAAAGTATGACGGTGTGTCAATCAGTCTCACATACGAGGATGGGCTTCTCATCAGAGCTGTTACAAGAGGCGACGGAACGCAAGGCGACGATGTCACAACAAATATTAAAACGATAAAAAGTATTCCATTAAAACTTAATGGCAATTATCCCGACATTTTTGAAATGAGAGGTGAGATAATAATGCCACACAACAGTTTTAGCACCATCAACAAAGAACGTGAAGATCTTGGATTACAAGTATTTGCAAATCCAAGAAATGCTGCGGCTGGAACAATAAAACTTCAAGATTCCAAGGAGGTCGCCAAAAGAAAATTAGATTCATTTTGTTATTTTATGATGATGGATGAGGGGAAAATGCCCTTCAAAAATCATTATGAAAGTCTCATAGCAGCAAAAAAATGGGGATTCAATATCTCAAATTTTATGGCAATATGTAAGAATGTTGATGAGATTGAGGAGTTTATAAATTATTGGGATGAAAACCGAAAAAATCTTCCATTCGACATTGATGGTATCGTGATAAAAGTCAACAATTTTGAACAGAGAGATTTATTAGGTTTTACAGCGAAATCGCCACGATGGGCTATAGCATACAAATTCAAAGCTGAAGAAGCATACACAAAACTTATAAGCGTTGATTTTCAAGTAGGAAGGCACGGTACTATTACACCTGTCGCCAATCTAGAGCCAGTACAACTTGCTGGGACAACAGTAAAAAGAGCCACATTACATAATTCTGATTTTATTGATCAACTTGATTTACATTACAATGACATCGTATGTGTTGAAAAGGGAGGAGAAATTATTCCAAAAATAGTAAGTGTTGACCGTAGTAAACGCGAGAAAACGAGTAAGAAAGTTGTTTTCATAGATAAATGTCCTGAATGTGGAAGTAAACTCATTAAAGCTGAAGGAGAAACAGCGTGGTATTGTCCTAACAATCAAGGATGTCCGCCTCAGATTAAGGGCAGAATAGAACATTTTATTGGCAGAAAAGCCATGAATATAGAAAGCCTTGGAGAGGGCAAGATAGAGGTCTTATTTGACAATAGATTGATCAGGAATTACTCTGATTTATATGATCTGACATACGACAAATTATTTGGCTTAGAAAAAATCATCACTAATGAAAGCGTTGACAATATTTCTTCAGAGAATACTATTCGTAAAATAAGTTTTAAGGAAAAGACAGCAAAAAATATAATAGAGGCGATAGAGAAGTCAAAATCAGTTCCTTTTTCTAGAGTGTTATTTGCTTTAGGAATTAAATATGTTGGTGAAACGACAGCGAAGTTGATTGCAAATTCCATGGAATCTATAGATAATGTCATTGCTGCTACAACAGAAGAATTGATGGAGATAGATGAAGTAGGTGAAAAGATCGCCATTTCTATCAAGGATTTTTTCTCCAATGAAGAAAACATTCATATTATAAATAAGTTAAGAAGCATAGGACTTCAATTTGATCAATGTAAGAGGCAAAAAGGTGAAAATCAGATACTTTTAGGTAAAAATATTGTTGTGAGCGGAGTTTTTTCCTCTATGAGCAGAGATGAGATCAAACAACTAATTGAAGATTTAGGTGGTAAGAATGTTTCTTCAATTTCATCGAAGACAAGTTTTGTTTTGGCAGGCGAAAAAATGGGTCCTGAAAAAAGGAAAAAAGCAGAGGCTCTTAATATAGAAATACTTACTGAAGCTGATTTTCTTGAGATGATAAAAAAATAAATGTTTGCTTATACGAAACAGCATAAGCAAACATTTATCATATTGGTATGAATTATTCAATTCTTAAATCTTGTAATATCGCATATTGACATTCTCCTATTCCTGTGACTACAATTCTCACGGCTTTGACTTCTTTTTCAGGATAGCAAGCTGCTTTGTATCCATCGAAATAATCATAGACAAAATCTTCTCCTTCCATGAAATTGACACCATCATAAGAATAATCAATTCTTGCATTGGGCAGACCAACTATAGCCAAGCCATAATGACCTGTTGCAGCCCATATTTTATCACATTTGACAGCCTCATCGAAAGTGTATAAGAAATAATCTCCAGCCATAACAGGTCGAGAAGTATAACAATACGTATTAAGATTATAATCAACCAGGCTATTTATATCATTTTCCATTGGGACATTTGAAGATATTGTAGTTCTTGGTTTCATAAAATGATATAAGTCAATATTTTGTGCACCTCTTGCTATACTTGGTCGTTCGTTGTAGAATGTTGCGAAACGATAATTCTCAGGTTTATCTGTAGTTATTGCGGCTGTATATTCGGGAGAATTAATTGTAGGAGCAGATTTATCATCAGAATAACGGATCACAAGTTTATCATATTCTTTATTTACAATTAGTTTATTATCTTCATAAACGACTGTAGGAGGAGCCACTCTAAATTTGAAATCCATCTGATATAAGCGATCTAAATGACTATCTATCAATCTTTTCTTAAAAGATGCCAAATCTCTCATTTCTTGAGCAGACCATCCTATTTCAGAAAGCACCAAAATTTTAGGGAATAACTGATAATCGGCATAATACGGCATCTGTCCACATTCTGTCCAAAGTCCGGCTTGAGGTCCCAGTACGAGTTTCTGTTCTTCTTCTGTAAGCACGAAATTACCTATTGGATCGAAAGAATACACTGAATCTAATGGAATTATACCTGCCCATTTAAGACCACGTTCATCAGCAGATTGTTTCATATCGAAATACATGTATTGGGAGACCTGCATTACGGTAGGTTGTCCGGCTTTAACAGATTTAATGCCTCTGGAAGAATTTTGCCATACATATGGTATTGTAGATTCCATAAGGTCACCTCCATCGAGAATTTCATCCCATCCGGCCATAGTCTTACCATGTTTATAAAGAATCTTTTCTATTCGTCTTACGAAATAATTCTGTAACTCAACGAGTTGATGCATATCTTTTTCTTTCATAAGATTTTGGCACAATTCACAATCGCGCCATGAATTCATATTGACTTCATCAGCACCTATATGATATACTTTGCTTGGGAAGAGTTCTGTCATTTCTTTTATAATGTTTTCCAACATAATATAATTATCCTCGCGACCTACACACCATACATTATTTGATTCTCCTTGTACGCTTAAATGAACGTTATCTATGTCACATACGATTTCAGGATAAGTAACAGCAACGGCTTTACTATGACCTGGCAGATCAATTTCGGGGATGATATTTATCTGTCTGTCAGCAGCATACTTTACAATATCTTTTATCTCTTCCTGAGAATAGAAGCCACCGTTACGTTCATTTCCAGATCCATAAGCAGGCATAAGCAGCTCATCAGCACCTCTCCATGCGCCGAGTTCAGTAAGTTTTGGATATTGCTTGATTTCAATACGCCAGCCTTGATCGTCGGCAAGATGCCAATGGAAATTATTAATTTTATAATGTGCCAAAGCATCTAAAAGATGTTTTATATATTCAACATCATAGAAAGTTCTAGAACAATCCAACATAAGTCCTCTATATTTGAAACGAGGATTATCGACTATCCGCATATTTGGAAACTCTATGTTGTCATAGGCATGAGAAGTTTCTGCAAAGATATCGTTAGGCAACATTTGTAGTAATGTCTGAATACCATAAAAAATTCCAGCAGCATCAACAGATGTTATCTCTATTCCATGAGAAGTAATATTTAAGATATATGCCTCATTATCATTCATAAGACCAATATCATCACACTTGTCAGAATCAATGATATTTAGACGAATATAGTTATCATTTGCTTCTTTTAACAATAAAACATCGGATTTAAACAGTTTCTTCAGATAAGTCTGTAAGTGTGTTGCATTAAATTGATTTTTCTCGTCATCAGATACAACAACCGTATTATTATCAAGATTAAAGACATTATCCATAATTTCCATTTTCTGAGGAATTGGGATAATATCCAGATTAGCTTTTGTCGCATTTCTTTCAATATTAGAGCAAGCTGACAAAATGAACAAAAATGATACGAATAGCGATAATTTTTTCATAGTAATATCAATTAAAATTCAAATATTTTAGATTTATTTTTATTAATATCAAATTCAATATATTGAGGATTATCATCTGATTCATTAGGAGTTAATAGTTTGTATTTACCACCTATTTTAGATTTAATTTTCACTTTCGTTACTTTACCATTTTCCCAATAGCAATCTACCACAGCACCGTTTTCTGCGCACAAACCTTTAAAAAAACCTGTATGCCATGCTTGTGGTAAGGCTGGCAATAGCTCTATATAACCATCATGACTTTGAATTAACATTTCAGCTATACCTGCTGTACCTCCAAAGTTACCATCGATCTGAAATGGAGGATGAGCACAAAATAAATTAGGATATGTTCCTGCACCTATCTTCTCGGCATTTATTGCCGGTTTCATGAGGTTTTTTAAGATGTCATAAGCTCTTTCGCCATCATGCAGGCGTGCCCAGAAGTTAATTTTCCATGCTCTTGACCAACCTGTTCCTTCGTCGCCACGTCGATTGAGTGATATTTTACAAGCCTCATACAAATCAGGTGTTTTAGTTTTTGTTATTAAACGACCTGGGTGTAAACCAAACAGATGAGATACATGGCGATGGTGTATTTCTGGTTCCTCATAATCCTCAAGCCATTCCTGCAGATAGCCTTCATCACTGATTTTCATAGGAGGAAATCTGTTTATAGCCATTTTCAGACTATCGGCAAAACCATAATCGACACCTAGGATTTCTGATGCGAGAATAACATTTTGATACAATTCTGTTATAATCTGAATATCCATAGTAGGTCCCATACAGACGCTTGCTATACGTCCATCAGGAAGGTAGAAAGAATTTTCTGGAGATGATGTAGGAGCTGTTACCAAGTATGAATTTTTCTTTTCCTCTATCATCACATCATAGAAAAACTGTGCGGAACCTTTAAGAGTAGGATATATATCTTTTAGATAATCAACATCTTTGGTAAATAGATAATGTTGAAATAAATGTTGACATAACCAAGCTCCGCCTGTATTAGTAGCACCCCATGAAGGATGTTCGCCTGGAGATGTGAAGCCCCACAAATTACATATGGAATGAGCGGTCCATCCTCCTGCATCATAAAATTCCTTCGCGGTTTTTTGACCTGAAGGTACTATGCTTTTTGTAAAATTGATAAGAGGTATGTGCAATTCAGAAAGATTACATGTCTCAGCAAGCCAGTGATTCATCTGAACATTAATATTAAGGTGATAGTCTCCATTCCATGGCGTTTGAATGGTGTTAGCCCAAAGCCCCTGAAGATTAGGTGGCAATAAATCCTCCCTTGTCGAAGATATCATCAGATAACGTCCATACTGAAAATATAAAGCTGATAATTGCGGATCATCTTCGTCTTGAAAGTCACAAAGCCTGTCATCTATGGTGTGTGTCTCTGTTATTCCTTCTCCAAAATCAACCTCTACCCTATTAAAAAGTTCTTGATATGTATTAATATGTTTTTTCTTAAGATTATTATACGAACGAGATTTAGCATTAGTCATCAGACTGTCGATAAATGAAGCGTAATATTTATTATTATAATTTGTAGCGGATGAAAATATCAATGTTAGTTCATCTGCATCTCTAACAATTATTTTGTTATCAATATATTTGACAGTGCCACCAACATTATCAACACTTAATTTAGAAAGATATTTTAGACCTTCATTTCCGTTATCACCATCATTAAGCTGTCCATACATTACGATAGCATTATCATTGGTAGCTTTATTACATCTTTCTTCTCTATCCAGTTGAATATCAAGAGACAGATTATTTCTCTTATCAGTTCTGATACGTATAATAGCCACATCAGATTCTCTGGATACAAAATATTCTCGCTGATAATTAACCTCGTCTAAGGAAAATTCAGTGTATGCTATAGCGTTGTTCAGATCAAGTTTTCTAATATAGTTATTCTCTTTGTTCTTTTCATAATCATTATAATGATAGTCGATTATTATTTTACCTAAAGTTTGAAAACAGCCGTAATTTGAAACAGCACCATTGCCATAATTAGAACCTTTATTGCCACATGTAAATGTCTCGTAAGCCAACTGTTGAGCATCATAGTTTTTACCATCAAGCAGAAGTTCCTGTATTTTTGGAAGTGACTCTAATGCTTTAGGATTTGAATAATCAGCCGTCTTGCCTGACCATAAAGTGATGTCATTCAAGACTATCTCTTCATGTTCTATTCCTCCATCAGGCATAATACCAAGACGTCCATTACCCAGAGGTATTGTTTCTTCCCATCGTGATGCAGGTTCATCGAAATGAAATTCCAACGTTTTTTTATCGTTATTTATAAGAGATAAACATAACGCTATCGTTATCAGTTTGAAAAAGAAGTTGATTTTTTTCCAATTATATATTAAAATCAGGATTATAATTATCAGGATTATCTTCATAATTATTTTTTTTCAAAAATAATATTTTTTTTAGTATCTTTGTTAAATATTTTAAAACAATATTATACTATGTTAAATGTAACTTCAAATGTAGAAAAGGTATTTATTTCTGAATCAGGAATAAAAGAAATAAGCACTAATATTCCATATATTATAGCAGACAGTGTGCCAAAGCTTGGAGCCATGACTGCATTACGTTTTCTTGAATGGGTTTCGAAGAACCCTAATGGAGTGATAAGTATTTCTGCTGACAAATCTTTGAGTAATTTCATACGATATACCCATTATTTTTTAGACAATTGGAACAATGATGAGGCTAGAAAAATAATAGAAAGATACGGCTTAGGAGACATAGAGAAGCCTGATCTGTCTGGTTTACAATTTGTTCAGATGGATGAATTTTATCCGATATCGCCCAAACAACACAATTCCTTTTACAATTATGTGAACAAGCACTTTATTGATGGTTTTGGTTTGGATCCTAACAAGGCTCTTTTTATAAATTCAGATGACATTGAATTATATGAAGGAAGAAGTTATAAAGAAGTATTTCCGGATTATAAGATTGACTTAACATTAAGATACCGACCCGCAGAAAATGAGATGGAAAACATTCAGCAGCATTCGATTTTTTTAATTGATGACTGGTGTTCTGCGTATGAAGACAAGATAAAAGCAAAAGGCGGCATCGGATTTATTATAAGCACATTAGGTTCTGATGGACGTATTGCTTTCAACATTAAAGGTACAAATCATCATTCAAACACTCAGCTTACCAGAACTAATTTTGCCACTCAGGCTGATGCTGCCTCAAGTTTAGGTGGCATAGATGTCTCAAAGAATCGTCTGGTTATCACCATAGGTCTGGATACCATTACCAGAAATTCTGATGCTATAGCTATTGTATATTCTGCAGGTGAAGCAAATGCGTTTTCTGTAAAAAACGCTTTAGAATCAGAGATGACGACAGAATTTCCTTCTACGGTATTACAAAGGCTTCCAAATGCGCGTTTTTATCTTACCGATGGCTCTGCTTCTCGTCTTAATGATAGAATTAATCGTTATTATTTCGAAGAAGAATGGAATTTTGAAAAAACAGAAAGAGCAATTTTAGGATTATGTAAAAAACTAAATCGTTATGCTCACAGATTAACATTGGAAGATCTACAAAATGACGAGCGATGCAGAATGATACCTGATCTTAGTCTTGAGACTGTTCAAGAAGTCATTAGATCTACAGAAGAAAAATTATTAAAAGGTATATCAAATCCTCACAACAAGGTCATTTACAACAGCGGTCCGCATCATGATGATATTATGTTAGGCATTATGCCTCTGACGAACAGACAATTAAGGCATTCCGACAATGATGTTCACTTTGCAGTTATGACATCAGGCTTTAATTCGGTAACAAACCGTTTTGTGCTTGAAGCATTAAAAAGCACTCTTATGTATATTGAAAAAGACGAGATTCAGATGATTCACTATCCTGATTTTTTTGAAGAAGGATATAAGCATAAATTTGACAAGGACATATATCATTATCTGGATAATGTTGCAAGGAAGAATCAATATGAGATGGACAGAGGATTCTGCCACAGACTTTTAAGATGTTCGGTTGTAATATGGCAGTTTAAAAACATTGATGAATTAAAAGAAAAATATCTTCAATTAATTGATACTCTTGAAAGTAGTTATGACGGAGAGATTAATACTCCAGATGTACAGCGTTTAAAAGGGATGATACGTGAATTTGAGGAGGAGTTGGTATGGGCTTACAATGGAGTTCAGGTAAAGAACGTGCACCATTTACGTCTTGGTTTCTATCAAGGAGGTGGCATTCAGATGGAGCGTGACATTGTACCAATTTTAAATCAATTCAGAGAATTTCAGCCTGATGTGATAAGTCTTACATTAGATCCCGAAGGCAGTGGACCAGACACGCATTATAAGGTATTACAAGCCACAGCAGCAGCAGTGGCGGAATGGAGCAAAGAAAAAGATCTGTCGAATTTACGTATCATAGGCTACCGAAACGTATGGTTCACATTCCATCCTGCGGAAGCCAACATATACGTTCCTGTTTCATTAAATTCCATAGCAGTATTAGAGAAATCATTTTTAGAGAGTTATATCACACAGGTGAAGGCAGAATTCCCATCACCAAAATATAATGGACCTTTCAGTGAAATATCTGCCAATACATGGGTAAAACAACTCAAAGACATTCAGTTAATTTTAGGCAAGAATTATTTCTATGAAAACAAGAACCCTCTAATTCGTTCCACACACGGACTGATATTTTTGAAAGAAATGACTGTAGAGGAATTTATCAAGATTTCAGACGAGATGAAGAGACGTTCAGAAAGCGTTATATAAACAAAAAATAATGTTCAGATGGTATTAACAGAAAGGCAACAGAAAGTAGTAGATAAGTTAAATGAATTGAATATTCCTTTTGATATTCATTTTCATCCGCCAATTCCCACCATAGAAGAGGCTTTAAATTATTGGAAGGAGTTTGATTCAACACATTGTAAGAATCTATTTTTCAGGAATCATAAAGGAAATAGACATTATCTGGTGATTTTTCATTGCATGAAACAACTTGCCATTCATGATTTGGAACATCGGTTAAGACAAGGAAAATTAAGTTTTGCTTCTGAAGCTAGGATGGACAAATATTTGGGTTTAAAGCCGGGTAGCGTATCTCCTTTTGGGATTATTAACGATGAAGAACATCACGTATATCTTTATATTGATAAAAATCTTCTCGATGCAGAACGTCTCAGTTTCCATCCTAATGACAATACCGCCACATGTGTTATCAGCAAGGAAGATTTCATTAAATTTCTCGACAAAATGGGTAATGGATATGAGTTCATTGAATTATATGATGAATAAAATTAATAAATTGTTCTTTTAATTAAAATAAAAAATGTAAATTTGCAAACGATAACGAAGGGGGTATTTTACCCTTTTCCATTGTTTCACGAATTATTTTTATATGGATTATTCCCGATGTATAAAACCGAGTGTTGAATCTGAGATAGGAAAATTAAATTATGTTTTGTTGCACGCTCCAGGTGCGGAGATAGAGCACATGACACCTGAAAATGCCCATAAGTTCTTATTCAGCGACATGTTGAATCAGCGTGAGGCTTATGAAAATTACAAAGACTTCCAAGGTACATTAAAAAAGGTAGCTAATGTATTGACGGTCAAAGAACTTCTAGAAGATATTCTCAAAAACCAAGAACTTAAGGAGGAACTTATTGAAAAGATCTGTTCAAGAGAGAATCTTGACTTTCTGAAGGATGATCTTTATGCGCTGTCAAATATCGATTTAGCAAAGGCTTTCGTAGAAGGTCTTGATAGTGGCGACACTAAGCAAAGATATATCATGCCTCCTGCCCCGAATTTCTTTTTCATGAGAGATGCTTCATTCACAATGTACGATAACATTATGATAAGCAAGATGGCGACAACAGTTCGTGACAGGGAGAGCATTCTCTTAAGTGCGATATACACTCATTCTCCCATCTTTGACGTTAAAGTCGTTAATCCTGTTGAACAGTATGCACCTAACGGAATAGGAAGGGTTGAAGGTGGCGATGTTCTAATAGCTCGTCATGATATAATTTTAAGCGGTTGCGGTGCAAGAACAAGTGTAGAAGGTATTATGGCTATGGTGGAACACCTTAAAAGTAAAGGTGGACATAGGCATCTTATCTCACAAGAGTTACCTCTAGAGCCAGAGTCATTTATCCATCTTGACATGGTATTTACTTTGTTGGATGTCAATAAGTGTATGGTATTTAAGCCTGTTATTCTTAATCCTCAATATAAAACTGTTCATTACGAAATTTTTGAAAACGGCGAGCTTAAGATATATGAGGAAGAAAATCTTATAGTTGCGCTCAAAAAACTTGGAATGGATTTAGAAGCAATATTCTGTGGCGGCGATGATGAATATAATATGCTGCGTGAGCAATGGCATAGTGGTTCGAACTTTTTCACATTTGCACCAGGAAAGATATTAGGCTACGAAAGAAATTACAACACTATAGAAAACCTTAACAAACACGGTTTTGAAATATTGACAGCTGCTGATGTGGCTTCAGGTAAAGTCAGTGTTGATGATTATAAAAAATGTGTAGTCGCTTTCAAGGGTAATGAGCTTTCTCGAGGTGGTGGTGGCGCACGTTGTATGACAATGCCACTTCATAGAGATGCAGTTCAATGGTAAGTTTTAAACTAAATAACAGACAATCGTGATATTTCGGTTGTCTGTTTTAGTAAAAATACCATGAATAGTATGGTTATACAACCATAAAATAAAACAATAGCTGCCAATATTTTTAGCTTTAAACATAATAATCAAGGAGTTAATTTTTTTTTTAAAAAAAGTGTTTTTTTTATTGACAGAATAAAAAAAAACTGTATATTTGCACTCGAAATCAGTTGGACTGGTAGCTCAATTGGATAGAGTCCCTGACTACGGATCAGGCGGTTGTGGGTTCGACTCCCGCCCAGTTCACGAAAGGAAATCAAGTAATTGGTTTCCTTTTTTTGTTTATGGCTATAATAGTCATTCATTATGGCAATCATACAAAAAAAGAGAGCAACATAAAGTCACTCTCTTTTCATATAAAAATCTGCCCGTTGTTATTTTCTACTATATGTTACAGTATAACCAGCCTGAGAAAGACTTAGATCGGTCTTTGTGATTCTCTCGATTTTCATTGTATCAGAGAATTCTTTTTTTACAGATCCTGTATTTACACCTTTTAATATCAATAAATCACCTTTTTTCTCCCACGATCTAAATTCAACATAATTCATATTTAAAGATTCTGCTGATCCGTCTTTATTCAATGTAAATCCATGTTCTTGAGTTCCATTGTCTGAAGCCTCAACCCATGTTCCTACGGCTGAAGGAGTACATGACATTAAGCCTAATGTCGTCAATACCAATGTAAAAAATAAAAATCTTTTCATTACTTTAAAATTCTTTGCAAACTTACAAATTTACTTTCAATATGCAAGAAAATAATTTAAAAAAAAATCAAAAGTCAAGATAATAGTCTTTTAATAAGTTTTTAAATTCCGTCGTATAAGAGTAATCCTTGTTTCTGATTACAATCTGTTCATTATCAACAGCTTCTGTTTTAAAAGGCGCAAATTCCATATTGACTCTGTTAGCCTCTTTACCTTCTATTGGTATGATTAGTTGTTCTTTACTAAGGTAGAAGCCATGTTTTTCGGCCTCTTTTATAAATAATTTCGACTCAAAAAAAGGCAAAACCAATGCAAAACGGCCGTTTTGTTTAAGCATTTTCTTTGCGGAAAGTATCAAATCTTCAAAACTTAGTGTTGATACATGTCGAGCCATTACTTTTTTTTCTTTTACTGGTTTTACATCGCTGGCATAATAAGGTGGATTTGAGACTATCAGATCGTATTTATTTTGATTGACTTCTGAGAAGTTTCTAACATCCTTGTGATAGACCTTCATTTTATCAGTCCAAACGGATAATTTAAAATTGAGTTCAGCTTCAATACAAGAATCTTCATCAAGTTCTACCGCATCGACTTTTTTTACGCCTTTTTGTGCTAATATAAGAGGTATCAATCCAGAGCCGGTACCTATATCAAGCACATAATCATCAGGTTTCAATTCGACCCATTGTGCAAACATAACGGCATCGGTTCCGATACGCATTGTAGAGCGATGATGGAACATTCCGAATTTTTTAAAAAAGAACGGGCGGCAATCCATAATCAAACATCCAAATACATATCGATAAGTCCATTAGGAGCTGTGATAAAGATTTTTTTAGTTTCTCTATCAACATTTTGGATAATGTCATCATGTATAGGTATTAGAATTTCCTTTTGATCTTTAAGGACACGTATCAGAGATTGCGTTGGATATTCAATAATTTCTTCGACAACGCCTAATTCTCCTTTTTCACTATCTATTACCATATATTCAAGTACTTCATGTGAGTAGAAGTCGTTACCGTTTCGTTCAGGGAGGAGTTCTAAAGGCAGATAAACTGATTTTCCGACGAGTTGACTAGCCTCTTCAAGTGTTTTTAAATCTTGGAATAATATAAAAGACTTATTTGAATGGAAACTTATTGACTCGATGAAAAAAGGGATCAGTTTTTGATTTACATCCAGAAGCATATAATTTAATTCTTCTATTTCATCGAAATCAGCATTATCGACACGAAGTGTTATCTCACCTTTAATCCCATGAGTTTTCACTATTTTTCCGACATAAAAACATTTATCCTTTGTCATAGATATTTTTTTTGCAAATATAAAAAAAGTAGAGAGATAATTAATCCCTCTACGAATATATTATGCAACAAAGGATTTATTTCAAGAATACAGGTTTGAATGTAAACATAAGATAAGCCCAGTTGTTGCAAGCTGATTTGTCACCTCCCTTAAGTGTTTGCAGTGTTTCAGAGCCAAACATTTGACTATATCCAAGGACTACATTGCTAGTACGGCTCAATTTATATGCGATGGTAAGGTCGAGTTCAGTACCGAGGTAAGGTTCCATTGTTTCGTTAATATTTCCGTTTTTAACTACTGAAGCGGCTGTCAAGAAGGCATGTCCTGTAAGATTGACTTCAAAACTTCCTGTAGAGTACTGTGCTGAGAGGAATAAGTCGTTAAGACCCACAGAGTTACTCCAATTACCATTAGTATTAAAATAATCCATAAAGCCATTAAACTTATGAGAGGTTCCGTAAAAGGGATTGAAAGATCTATTGACGTATCCTTTAGGATTTTGCATCATTTCTTTTTGGTCAGTACCAGAAAGATGTTCCCAGCCAAGACCTAATATCCAGTCATTACTTATCTGATAATCGGCACCTAAACCAACGTAAAATGCTGATAATTCTCTGTCGTCCATATCTTTACCCATTGTATAATAAGCAGATGCGTGAAAGTTAAAATCTCCAGGCGTATAGACGATACGACCTCCCAGTGTTTGATTATAAACATCTTTGTGTTTATCGTGATTTTGTCCATTCTCAACAATCTGATAATTATGCTGATAAGCGTTGTTTAAGAACAAAAGACTGAGGTTTAAGTTATCTACTATGTCGGTATTCAACCATACGAACTGCATCATTTTGTAGTTATTTAGGGAATAATAGGCTCCGTTCAGATGTTTTTGATCCTGATTAAATGCGGCGCCAATATCGATTCTAAGCATGCCATTATAGCTCAACAATGCAAGGTCGTGACTTCTACCCTGTTGATCCCAATTTGATGCACCGAAGATTCTTTCATCGTCATACGATAATTCCTGACGACCTAATTTTAATGACAGAGATGGTGTTAAATAATATTGTCCCCATGCCTGATGCAGACTGAGGGTATTAGAAGTTGAGAATAATTGAGGTTGGCTGCCCCAAATGAACACATCTTGTAATGACACACCCATTCTGATTCGTTCATTAGAATAATTAAAATTGATTCTTGTACGTTGTGAAGCAAAACCAGCGGGATCAGAATCTTTGTCTGTTAAAGTTGAATATCCGTGAAGATATTCCATACGAGGTCTGATCTCTCCACTTAACGAAAATTGTGCAAATGCATGATTTCCAAGCACACCGACAAACATTGTCAGTACAAGGATTTTTTTGAATGAAGTAAACTTTTTCATAATTTGTTGTTTTTACAATTTGTTGGATAAACATATGTAAATACATATTGTTTAAATTTAACATTTTTTTATAACCACAACAGTCAAGGGAGAGTAATAATTATCATATTATTAATGTTACACTTGTCATGTTGTCTAAAATTAGTATTTTTGTATTTTAAAATAATTAAAACTAAATGACTTTGGATACATTTTATATTATTCTGCAACAGACATTGATTATAAGCACATTGGTGATTGGGATGATGATGGTGATAGAATTCATCAATGTAAGGACTGGAGGTTTATGGTCTAAGAAACTACAAAGGAAGCCTTGGCTTCAGATTTTATTTTCCATTGTAATGGGTATAATTCCAGGTTGTCTTGGAACATATACCGTCGTTTCATTATACGTTCATAGAGTAGTGAATTTCCCTGCTTTGGTGGCTGCCTTAATAACGACAACTGGCGATGAAGCCTTCTTCATGTTTTCACTATTTCCTGAAAAAGCATTATTGATAAACTTGATATTGATTGTATTGGCAATAACTATCGCCACATTATTACAATTCACGATAAAGAATAAGTTTGTCGGATTGCAAAATAAGGAAATATCATTTCCAATACATGAACACGAGTCGTGCAGTCATTCACATCATCACCATCACAGCGTAAAATCGAATATCAAGAATATCAGTTTCGTAAGAGCCTTGCTTATAACATTAAGTGTAGGAGTTTTAATATTGGTTTTAAGTGGTGTCATCGACGGCTCTCATCACCTTAATTTATTGATGGGAGGACAAACGGAAGAGAGTGTGATACATTCTTTTGAGAGTCAACAAGACTACGAGTCAACAAGTCAACAAGATTGTTGCCATAGTCATAACCATAGTCATAGTCATACTTCAGAGTCTCATATTCATTCCCACGATCATGGCGGAGAAGCTGATTGGATTCGTATAATATTGATTGTGTTATTTGTGGCTATTCTGATTATAGTTATCATCGCGGAAGAGCATTTTTTGGAAGAGCATCTTTGGGAGCATGTGATAAAAGTTCATCTTCCCAAGATATTTCTCTGGACTTTCGGTGTGATATTATGTCTGACGATAATCAACAATTTCGTCAATATACACGACATCATTGATTCTAAGCCTTTTATTGTCTTATTGGTAGCGATATTGATAGGTCTCATTCCGCAGTCGGGTCCGCATTTAATTTTCTTAATATTATTTGCGAAAGGCGATTTGCCATTAGGTATCTTTTTAGCGAATTGTATTGTCCAAGACGGACACGGAGCATTGCCTTTATTGGCAGAATCACGGAAAGCGTTTTTTGTCTCGAAAGGAATTAAAATCGTGATAGCTATTTTAGTAGGGGTTTTAATTTAAGACAACAAGTTTATAAGATTAAATAATAAGTATCATTAATTATTAACCATTAACCTTTAAATCTTATGAAAAGGAGTATTGAAAATTTATTTATTCTGCCATTTTCTGCCACTTTAGCTTGTTGTCTCGTTGTTTTTAAAAAACCTGTATCAACAGCAATCCCACTATAATACCTACTATTGTTGCCACGAGTCCAGGCATCATGAAAGAGTGATTGAGTATATATTTACCAATCTTTGTTGTTCCTGTTCTGTCGAAGTTAATAGCTGCCACGACTGTTGGATAGTTAGGTATAAAGAAATAGCCGTTCACTGCGGGGAATAGAGCTATCAGCAACATTGGATTAAGACCGAGAGCTATACCGAGAGGCATTATTGCACGCACGGTAGCTGCCTGACTATAAAGAAGTATTGACATCACGAAGAGAGCCACGCCGAAGAGCCAGGGCATTTCTGTCACAATACCCTCGATGGAGGATGTGAGTTGTCCGATATTGCCATTGATAAAGGTATCGCCCATCCAGGCTACACCGAATATAGCTATGACAGCCTGCATGCCGGCGGAGAATACGCTACCTTGTGCGGCTTTAGCTCCAGAAGTCTTGGTGACCAACAAGATGACGGCAGCTGTGGCAAGCATCAATATTTCTATGATAGAAGGCATTCCGAGAGATTGTCCGTTGAAAGTCGGGCGTATAGAAGGGATAGAACCGAAAAGAACGATGAGTATCGTAGCAGTTATAAAAAGTATCACCGACAATTTAGCACCAAATATATTTTTTATCTCGCCTATTTCAATATGATGATCATCGAGCTCACCGTTCGCGAGTCTTCTTTGATATTCAGGGTCATCGACCAGTTCCTTACCGACTTTCATCGAAGCGAAGGCACCGACGAGCACCCCGATGAGTGTTGCTGGTATAGTAATCTTAAGGATGTCGAAAAGTGTTATATCGAAACCGACAAGAAGTCCTAGCAGTGCTACAGTAGCAGCTGATATTGGCGAGGCAGTGATAGCCTGTTGCGATGCGATGACTGCGATGCCGAGCGGACGTTCCGGGCGTATCTTTGTCTCACGCGCCACTTCCGCTATGACAGGCAGAACAGAATAAGCTACGTGACCTGTTCCTGCAAGAAATGTAAATGAATATGTTACTAAAGGAGCGAGAAGCGTGACATTCTGAGGGTGACGTCTTAAAATCTTCTCAGCCACTCCGACGAGAAAATCGAGACCTCCCGCAGCCTGCATCGCAGCAGCAGCCGAGATGACAGCAGCTATCATCAACATAACGTCAATAGGTGGAGAAGTAGGCTGAAGACCGAAGACAAATGTTAAAAGAGCTACACCTAAACCTCCCATCACACCTAAACCCACACCACCGATTCTAGCACCGATGATAATACAAACAAGAACAAATAATAATTGTATCAACATAATTTTACAGTTTTATACACTTAATTTTGTGTTTTCACAAAAAAAACTACAAATATAAGATTATTCTTTCTAAATATTCTAACAAACAAAGAAGATTTTTTACTTATCAGAATTGACAAAAAACAGAAATTTTTCCATTGTCAGACACATAGTTCAAATCCGACATATATCTTTTCTTTTTATCGTCTTCAAGTAATTCATTTTCAATAACGACGTAATCATAGTCAAAGGATAAGCCTATTTCAATTTTATCTTCTTTTTCAAACATTTCTGTATATCCCTTTCTATTCATTAAGATAAATGGAGTGTTCTGAGGATATGCCCACAAGGTTAAGATCTTAGCGTCTTTAGAAATTCCAATTGAATCAAGAAATTGCTCTGAGTCTTTGTAATTCTCTATGGTTCTCTCTGATGCGGCTCCCCAGTAATTTCTACGCCTTATTTCTTGTTTCTCATTAACATTTTTGAACATTACAGAAACAAATGCAGCAGAAATCATAAAAAATACTATTCCTTTTTTATAATTATCAATTGTAGGCAAAGATTTAAGGATTAATATGAACGATAATAATATAGGTAAGAAATATGTGTCAATAAAATAATAATCATGATTTGGAAATTGTTTTGCCATAGCTACTGTAAACAAGAAATATCCGAAAATACTAACTATTATAAAAATCCATAACGAATTATTTCTGCTGACTACATTAACTTCATCAATTTTCCCGTGTAATAATTTATTGTAAACTAGATATAATACCACAAATAAAATGCTTATCGCAAATAAACGATAATGTACTTCTGTAAAATAATGAAATAACCAATATTTCTTAGCTTCTGACATTCTTGAAATAAAATCATTCCAATCATCAGCAGGCATCAATTCTGATAAAAACAAAGTCCCATGTTCTGATGATAAATGTTTGTTCCATAGGTAATATAAAATGAAAACTATAATGGAAATAGATATTGGAAGTATTTTGCCATTGCATTCGCTTTCTTTTCTGATTATTCTTAAAAATTCAAATCCTAACAATGCCACATATATTACAGCAAATGAAGTCCTTGTCAATAATGACAATGTGATAAATATCATAGCACATATAAAACAATATAACTTATTGATATTTATATATTTAACATAACAATACATCGCAATAATGGCAAATGTAAAAGCAGGAATACTGGGTATAAAACCATTAAAATAATAAGCATATACCGGAGATGTCATGGCGACAGCTGTCACCAACAATGATTTTATCCAGTCATTTGTTAAAAGAAATGCTAATTTATACAAATAAAACATTCCTATTACAGCAATTAGCAATGTACATGATCTAAAAATCCATGGTGATGTTACTCCTGTTATTTTCATTAGGATTGCGACTAAAAATTCCATAAGAGGAAGATCGACAGATGTAATTGTAGTTGTATGAGGAAAATTCCAATCATTAGGGAATTGTTTGTTATATATAAAAGTTTCAGGATGAAATAAATCAAAATTATTATTTAAGAAACCTAACGCAATAGCATATCTATCAGATTGCGACCAAGCATGAATGTATGAGGGAAATTCATTCATATATGGATATTGAATAAACAATCCTGATAAAACAATGAAAATCAGCGCAATTATCCAAGCATTCCTATTTAGATAGTCGTATTGCATAAATAATAATTTAAGGTACAAAAATAATGTTTTTAAAGATCTAATGCGATAAAATAATATCTTTGCGATAAAATAATATACTTTTAATAATAATTGATATGAGAAAATACATATTGTTAATATTTATTATGATAATGAATATTGGATTATATGCCAATAATGAAAAACCTTTCGTAATTCCAGAGATAAAGCATTGGGAATCATACAGTGGCGATTTTATCATAACAAATAAGACACGAATAGTTTGTAACAGGAGCAATAAAGAATTGTTTGAAGTGGCGCAACTTTTGTCATCAGATTATGAAAAGATGTTCGGAATAAAACTTAAAGTAGAGGATAGAATTTCAAAAGGCGGCGTCATTAACTTTAATATTGTTAATAACGACAACTATGGAGATGAAGCTTATTGTATTGACATTTACGAAAATGTAGTAATAACGGCAAATAGCATAAGAGGCGCAATCTGGGCGACGCGTACAATTCTGCAAATCGCCGAACAGAATAATCAGTCGCTGCCCAAAGGAAGAATCATCGACTATCCTGATTATGAGATGCGTAGTTTCATGCTCGACTGCGGACGAAAATTCATACCGATACATTTCCTCCATGAATATGTAGATTTTATGTCATATTATAAGATGAATACATTTCATATCCATCTGAACGACAATGCTTTCAAACAATATTTCGATAATGATTGGAACAAGACACCTTCCGGTTTTCGTCTTGAAAGCGATTACTTTCCAGGACTGACATCGCGTGATGGTTATTACACAAAAGAAGAATTCATTGAATTACAGAAACATGCGGAGAGAGTCGGTGTTGAGATAATTCCAGAGTTTGACGTCCCTGCTCATTCGTTGGCATTCGTTCATTACCGCCCTGAACTCGGTAGCAAAGAATATGGTTCCGATCATTTGGATTTATTTAAGGATGAGACATATAACTTCGTCGATTCCCTCTTTATGGAATATCTAGGAGGAGAGCATCCCGTATTCATCGGACCTCGTTTTCATGTCGGAACTGACGAGTATTCAAATAAAGATAGCCTCGTCGTTGAGAAGTTTAGATATTTCACCGACCATTGCATCAAAGAAGCAGAGAAATATGGAAAACAGGCTTGCATATGGGGAGCCTTGACTCATGCTAAAGGCGAAACGCCTGTGAAAGTTGAAAATGTCTTGATGTATGCTTGGTATAATGGTTACGCTAACCCTCAGGATATGATTAACTTAGGTTACGATTTGATCAGCATTCCAGATGGACTGACATATATTGTTCCAGCAGCCGGATATTATTATGATTATCTCAACTGCAAATATCTTTATGAAAACTGGACGCCAGCAACGATTGGAAATCAGCAGTTTGAAGAAAGGCATCCTCAGATAAAAGGAGGCTCGTTCGCTGTCTGGAACGACCATGCCGGTAACGGTATAAGTTTCAAAGATATACATTACAGGGCATTTCCTGCTATGCAGACTATGTCAACGAAAATGTGGACAGGGAGAAACACCACTTTCTCTTATGAAGATTTTGATGAAAAACGACTTTCATTAAGCGACGCGCCAGGATTGAATATCGCAGGACGTTTCAACGGAGACGAAAAAACAATATTAGAAATCAATGATTTAAAAAATAATTATGAGACTAACATAAAAGAAATCGGTTTTGATTATAGTGTTTCTTTCAATATTGAATATATTGAGGAAGAAAAAGGCACCATACTTTTCAGTTCGCGTGACGCAGACTTTTATCTCTCCGACCCGATAGAAGGAAAATTAGGATTTTCCCGCGATGGTTATTTGAATACTTTCAATTTTAAATTTATACCAAAAGAGAATGTTAATGTGACAATAAAAGGAAATCAGGAGGTTACGGAATTATATATAGATGGGAAGTTGGAAGAGACTCTTGACAGACAGACGATTTTTCATAACGAAGGTAAGAGCAAGATGTATTATATTCGCACTCTTGTCTTTCCTCTTGAAGAAACTGGTGAATTCAAAAGCAAGATTACTAACTTGAAAGTCATTAACAAATAACTTATTCCATAATTATCAAGAAAGCGACTTTCTCGTCGGTGTTTCTCGATAAATGGATGGTTCCGCCGTGAAGACGAATTATCTGTCGCGACAACGCCAATCCGATTCCGGATCCGTCTTGTTTTGTGGTGAAGAAAGGCGTGAAGATATTTTCCGCAATCTCATCAGAAATCTTTCCGCCGTTATTGCTTATCTCGATATAAATACGCTCTTCCGAATCTAAATGCGAATGAATCTCGATGAAATATTCCTTATCGTCATTATTGTTTTCGCATGATTCCACAGCGTTTTTCATAAGATTGACAACGACTTGCGAAATTTGAGTTCTGTCGGCATAAAGCATAATGTCGTCAGGATTGATGTCGATTTTGATTTTTATCTTACCTGAATTAGTAAGAGCGACGGCATCAGCAAGCAATTCTTTTAAATAGAACGGCGCTTTCTGAGGTGGCGGAATACGAGTCACCTGACGGAACGAATTGACAAATTGCATAAGTCGGTCGCTCGTAGTATGAATTATCTCCAAGCCCTCTCCTACTTTCTTGGCGTCATCGAGATTGTTAATCAATGTGTTGCTTATAGAAGTTATCGGAGCTAAAGAATTCATGATTTCGTGAGTGAGAATGCGAGTGAGTTTCTCCCAGACTTCAGCTTCCTGATTATCGAGTTCCTTATTGATATTTCCTATCGTAACGACGCGTAAATTCTTCTCCTTATATTTTATTGCAGAGCAACTTAAAACGAGATTCGTCTCTCCTATTTCCGTATAATATTTGACGCTCTTCTGTTCTGACGGCTTAATATTATTTAAGATTTCAACTAATTCTTCCGACTGCGATTTCAAATATCCGACATGACTTATCATAGGCAGAGAGAATGTTTCCAAAACTTTAGAATTAGCATGAACCACAGTGCCGTTTTCCATAAGAAGCATGATTCCGATATTGGCACATTCCATTATCAGCTCGAAATTCTTCTCGTCTTCCCTGATGAGACGTTTCTTCTCGTCCATCACTTCTTTGATCTCGTTAAGCGACTGATTCACAAAAGCATTTTCCGTATGATTCGGATTGATGGTAAAACGAAAAGAATAATCGTCGTTTCTGACAGCTCTTATGATGAAACCAAGTCGGTCGATGATACCGGAATAGACTGACAATAAACGTGAGATTGACATTATCATCAAAGGTAAGATGAAAATCAGCACGAACCACAATTTCAATGCGATAAATATTCCTGCCGCGATACTCGTCGCAATCAGCAAAAAGATAAACCAGTTTATTCGGCGATATGAGACCTTACGTTTTTTCATAAGCCGAAACGTTTGATCTTATTGTAAAGTGTCTGACGAGTGATGCCAAGTTTCTGAGCTACAATAGATAGATTGCCGTCGCAAGAATCCATCGCGTCGGAAATAGCTTTACGTTCAACTTCTTCGAGCGTCATATCTTTGTTAGAAGATGCGACTTTCGTTGTAGAATATAATCCGAGATGTTCAGGTTTTATGACATTGTCGTCGCACATAATCACGGCTTTTTCCATCGTATGTTGAAGCTCTCTGATGTTGCCGTCCCATGAATGCGAGATGAGACTTTCTTTTGCAGAATCTGAGATAGCAAGATTATCCTTCTTATATTTCTCAGAATAACGTTTCAGGAACATCTCCGCAAGAGGAATTATATCTTCCCTCCTATTACGTAAAGGCGGAATATTGATATGTATAGTATTGATTCTAAACAATAAATCCTGACGGAAATCACCTTTTTCCGACATCTCAAAAAGGTCGCGGTTTGTAGCGGTGATGAGACGAATGTCGATATTGACAGGATTATTAGTTCCGAGACGAGTAATGCTTCTATTTTGTAAGGCTGTCAGAAGTTTAGCTTGCAGATGCAGAGGCATATTGGCGATTTCGTCCATGAAGAGCGTTGAGTTGTTGGCGGCTTCCATCTTACCTTCTCTGTCGGAATGAGCGTCGGTGAAAGCACCTTTCTTATGACCGAAGAGCTCGCTCTCGAACAAAGTATCAGGAATCGCGCCCATATCGAGACTTATCATCTCTCTGCCACAACGAGTTGAAAGAGCGTGAATCTCACGAGCGAGCACCTCCTTGCCCGTGCCGTTCTCGCCGGTAATCAAGATATTAGCATCGGTAGCAGCGACACGTTCCACGATATTTCTGATACGCATCATCTCCGGAGAGTTACCCCAGAACATCTGAGACGCCACAGGAGTGACGTCTTTACGTAACTTCTTGCCTTTACCTTCGTTATAAGCATTGAGGAGGGTCTCGATAAGTTTCTCGTTGTTCCATGGTTTCACTATGAAGTCGAAGGCGCCGTCTTTCATGGCACGCACAGCAAGATCCACATCAGCGTAAGCGGTGAAGAGCACGACTTTCAGTTTAGGGAATTTGGAATTCACTTCGTTGAGCCAGAAAATACCTTCGTTGCCCGTATTTATCCCAGCGTGGAAATTCATGTCGAGAAGCAGCACATCAGGATTATCTGTCTGTATTGTGGATATGAGCGAAGCGGGAGACGGAAGAGTAATTACTTTCTCGAAATAATTCTCTGTCAGCATCTTGACAGCCGACAATATATTTTTGTTATCATCAACGATAAGGAGTTTACCTTTTTTGGACATAACATTTTCTAATTGATAATATAATTATTTTGGATACTATTTGAAACATCTTCTATTGTTTGCAAATTATACCCTCGTGATTTTGCCATTCCTCTATCAATCATTTTCTCAAAATCTTCAACCGATTTTTCATATCTTTTTATCGTCTCAACATCATTTTGAGAGAACTTATAGTTTTCCAAAACATCATTTATTTTATCTTCCATTTTACATATACTTTCTTGTTTGTATAAAAATGTTTAATCCGTATTTGTTTATCATATCTTTCGATAAATTATAATATCTACGAATTATTCTTCTAAGATCTTCTTTGTCGCTAAAATCCTCTATTTTCAATTTTAGGTTTTCCAATTCTTCTATACATATAGGTCTTCCATGTGATTTCCAAATATTATTGTCGCCGAGTCTATCTGCAATTTCTTCTGCTCTGTCTTCTTTCTCTTTTTTTGTAACCGGATCCCCATTACTATGTTTATTCCAGTTTTTAAACTTATATTTAACAAGCCATTTTTTCAACAATGTTATTGTCAATTCTTTAGCTTGCTCATATGCTCTTAATTCAGCCAAGTCAAAATCTTTAAGGATTAAGAATTCAGCATTTGTCAAAGTACCATTTTTTGCTTTTTCAATCAAACTATTTACTTTATCCAAATAACCTAATGCAGGTACGAATTTGCCTTCCTTATTTTTAACCTGTGGATCTATCGGTCCCAATACAGAAAAAAAATCCATCCATATCTCATCACCGCTCATACAAAAAATAGTACCAGCACTATATGCGTAATCTGGAACAATAAATGACACTTTTTTGTAATGTTTTCGAATTATGTTCACATAACGCTCGACTGCCATCGCGCTACCTCCTGTAGTTGTAATCACAACACTTAAAGTATCTCTTTTATCAGGATCATTTGCCAATTCCTCAATTATATCAAGAAAAATATTTTCGTTCCCATCAACAATTGGACCCGAATAACACAACACATCAGTATCAGTTATTCTTTCGAGTTCTAATAATGTATTAGAAATCATTTCCTTAAGAGCCTTATCCACTAAATTTTCCATACTTATTCTGATTTTAGAGTTCAGCAACAAAGATAATATTTTTTATTTTATGATGCCATAATGTTTTATAGTTTTTTCAATTAAATCCCAGAACTATTTTTCTTAAGAATTTTTAACTCTAACTTAATGATTTTTAACATAAAAACACTTGACTTTTCTTTAATTTCACATTATCTTTGCAAAGTAATAAGTCAATGGACTTTCACCACTTTTTAGTTTAGAGTTTAGAGTTTAGGGTTTAGAGTAGTTTTAAAGTTGAGGGTTTTAAGTTTTTAAGTTTATTGAAATCCAACCTTAAACATTAAACTTTAAGCCTTAAACCAAATTATTAAATTTTCATTTAATTGTTGAAAGGAGTTTTTGTATGGAAACAAATGAAAAAATCGTCATCTATCAGACTATAGATGGAGAGACTTCTATCGATGTAAGATTAGAAGGTGAAACGGTGTGGTTGTCACAATCCCAGTTATCAGAATTATTCAAGACCGATAGAACATCTATTTTAAAGCACATTAAAAACATTTACAAAACAGAGGAATTAGATGAAAAATCAACTTGTGCATTTTTTGCACAGGTTCGTGAAGAAGGCACAAGAATTGTCACTCGACAAATTCCTTATTACAATCTTGATATGATAATATCAGTTGGTTACAGAGTTAATTCCAAACGTGGAACGCAATTCCGTATTTGGGCTAACAAGGTTCTTAAAGATTATCTGATTAAAGGTTATGCCATCAACGACAAAATCACTCAGAAGAAATACAATGAGTTGTCGCAATTAGTTCATATTTTGGGACGTACAATTAATTCCCAACCAGAATTGTCAAACCAAGAAAATTTGGATCTTGTTAATGTGGTAACAGATATGTTTATCTCACATCAGCTTCTTTATAATAAATATATTTTCCGTCACGAATAAGTTGAAGAGTGTAATTTAAGATGGCGTCACCGTTGGAAAATGATAGTTCCTCTGGTGTGAAGTTGACGTGATAATCAGGCATAACACCGCGACCGTATGGAAAACGTTCATCAACGACTGTGTCAAACACCACCTTGATTATCGGGATTTGTATGGTGATATGAGAATTCGGCAGATGATACTGAGTGAAATTCATTGCTTTCATAAAATGATACGTGGAACCTGTCTCTCGTCCTACGATGACACCTCTGTTCTCTTTCTTGACCCAACCTGCCAAGCATGTGGATGCAGAGAACGAACTCTCATTGGTGAGAACATATAATCGTCCTTTGTAGTTAACCAAAGTGTCTGGTTCTATCCATCTCGGATTGTCATTCACAAAACCGCCGCCATCAGGAAGTGCTTCGTAGTCAGGAAATAAATCATCAGGATTGGTGTCGATAGGACAGTTGCCATAGCATTGAACCGATTTGTTATTGATGAATTTACGAAGACTTGTGCAGAAAGGCTTCTGTGCGAGATATGAATAAATATCTTCCGCTATCGCCGACGGTCCTCCGCGATTGTAGCGAATGTCGAGAATCAGATGTGAAATGTTGTCAACGGTGAGTTTAGAGAATATTTCCGCTATCTGCTCTTGTTCTATGTCGTTTAATTCAAATGTATGAAGCGCAATGTAAGCTACGGTGTCGGAAATCATCTCAAATTCAAAATTAGCTTTTTCATTTATGTGGAGATGTCGATATTGATATTCAAGCCATTTAGGTTCGCGAGCCGGATCATTTGGGGTCATCTGCTCTATGAGTTTCGTCTCGCCGTCGGCAAAAGTTAACGTCAGATTATAATCCTTGGCAATAAGACCACAATAATAGGTATCCATGCTATTCAGCAACATATAATCGCCATAGCTCTTGACAAATCCATCGGCGAAGGCGACATATTCCAACAAGATATTTTTCAGCGAGTCGGCAGGAATGCCATTCACAGAAATGACTTCCTTTCCAAGATAGTCTTTATATCGGGAAACGGCACGCCACACCTTCAGAGTGTCGTTAAACCAACCTATACATACAGAAGGATACCTTTTATCAGCAGTTTCCTTTATCTTCGATTCCGAGATGATAGTCGTGTGACTATCTCGCACCTTACCGATTATCTTGGTAATCAATATCTCAAAGTCACTTATAGAAATGGAGTCATTTATTGAAGACATCTGATTTTTTATATATCTATCGAACTCCTCTTTCGGAGTGTAGTCGTATAATCCAGGGAAAGATTCATTCAAGGCGGTCATCATGCCGTTAATATCGTTTTGAGCTTCTTCGTCATTAAGATATTGTTTATCATTTATCTTTGGAGGGATAAAAGTCGTTTCCAATCCGAAAGGCGTCATAGGGTCAAGACTATTCGAGTTTTTAGAGATGCTGACACTAATACAAGGCTGTTTGATTTTTCTGTAAAGATAACCCACAGTTCCTAAAGTGTCGCCACGATGTATTTTCTCGCCGGTCTTTATCAGACGAATAGGACGCATTCCGTCAATACTGACTTTCTCTCCATCAGGAGTCACAATAGAGACACTCAAACATAAATTATGTATTTTTTCTGGAGTCATATTTCTCTTTCCAAGGAAAAGCAGGGAATCCTGTTCATAATTACCCGTTTGCTGTCTAAAGATTTGAACCGAACATAGATAGCTGTCGTGATAATTCAATGATGCAAAAGATACAGTGCCGTCAACAGGAGAAATGACGGGCGTTCCCAATTCAGCACCGATAATCAAATCACCAAAGACCAACTCGGCATTTGACTGCATGTCGGTTACTCCGATATAGTCTTGCGGACGATAGAGAATGTCATCACCTGCTTGTTTCTCCGGGATTGGCCAGAGATATTTTTCTTGTGAGAAAGCGATATTGGCAATAAAAAGAAAAACCACGATAATAATTTTTGTTTTCATATATCAATGTGATTATAGATTTCGAAAACAAAAATATCTTATTTCTCATATTGTAAAAAACACATTCCAAACTATCACAAGTTATACAAAGCACAAGATATTGAATATCACAAATATATACAAAGATATATTCCAAACTTTTCAAACAAAGAATACAAATATTTTAGTCTTTTTCCATTTTCTTTCGTCGTTTGCCACGTAATTTATCCACCATATTGACTGTTGTTCCGAGATAATCAGCTTCCTCTTGTCGAGATAGTTTGAAGAACGACAATATGTAGGATTTTCTTTCATCTTCATCTAAGTCGGGATGTTTTTGTTGTAAAGTCGTTAACATGTCAGGATACATTTGTTCAACTATAGTGAGCATAGCATTCCAGTGATCTTTACCGTCATAGACGAAGGTTTCTAATTCGTTGAGGAGGTTAGCTTTTTTGTTATTTTTAAGATAGATGTCAAGCAGAAGCATGACACGCTGTTCTTTTGTGAGAGCATCAGATAAGCGGTCGGCATAATCTTGTCTAATTTGTTCGTGCCGAGTATTAATATAGGTTAAAGTATTGTTCTGCTGTTTAAAATGGAAAAGTTGTGCGTTGATTTCAGCCTCACGTTTCCGCTGACGTGACAATCTGATTAGTGAAATAGATAAAGCCGCCAAAAATAAAGATGCTATCGCACTGATAAAAATGATAATACGCTGTTTATGAATAATCTTCTCACTCAGTTTATTCTGAATCATCATGTCGTTATATTTCTGGTTGACGAGTTCAAGATTATTCTCTCGACGTATTCTATCGTTATGAATACTGCCTTTTTCGTATTGAAACATGTATTTGTAAGCAGTCTCATAATCGCCACATTTTTTCGCGAAGTTAGCAAGTGCTGTATAATAAAACCATTTGTCTTCCTGATATTCCGATTGAGTGACAAGCTCTTCTAATTTTCTGTAATAATAAAACGCTGAATCCAATTCTTCGTTCTCATAAAAAATATTACCCATGCCATGATAATAATACATCAATAGATTATCGTTAGTATCAGAGGAGTATGCTTGCATCGTTTGACGTAGATAATAGGCTGCCTTTTCATATTCTCCCGCATTAAAATACATGGAATAAAACGCCGACAACACATTGCCTTTTTCCTCTGAAGAGTTACTCAACGTGGCATACGTAAGAGCTTGGTTCATATATATTTCAGCACTATCTATCTTTCTATGAAACTGATAGAAATCGCCCAATGTCATTAGTGCTTTGGCACAATATACATAATCATCTCCAAAGCCTTTTACCGCAGCTTTTAACAATGACACTGTTTGTTCTTTGTCGGCATGATAGCCAAGATTAAGAGCGATATTATATCTTGCATGAGCTACCGTCAGAGTATCATCCGCCAATAAACCATAATGCTCCGCCTCCTTAAACAGTCTCATTGCTTCTGTCTTGTTACTCGAATCTAATTGGATATAAGCTTCCGTCAAAGCCTCGCGTCCAATCTGCCTGACATCATGCGAAGCAGACTGACATCCGAACAAGAGAAAAGTTAGTAATAAAGATAATATTCTTATTACATTACAAAACAAAGCAGAATCTATTCTCATAATGTATTCAACCTATTATCGATAATCGTTTTATAATCGTTTTTCATCTCGTCTGGCAAGAATGAAATATCTATAAATTCAAACCATTTGTCTTTTATCTTGAAGAATTTGGAAAATATATTATCAATAATCTTATTACCAAGACCCGACATCTGCATTGATTTGACGAAGTCGTCTTTGCGAATTTTACGTTTCTTGGCATTAAGTGTCAGCGCTAATTCTTCAATATCTTCTGGCATCACCAATGCTGTTGATAACATATCGTAAGCAGGTGTCAAGGTGTAATTACCATTTTCTTTACAGAACAAAGAGAAATTCTTGAGATGCATATCGGCATTACCCGTCACCCAAGAAAACACGACCTGCTCCCAATAATTGACCAAATCCAATTTAGGGACGGAAGAGAACTTCTGTATAGCTTTGGCAATCTGCTCGTATGAGCCTTTATATTTATGTTCTGTTAGTCGTTCCGTAAGTTGACACATATCCTCCATAGGTAATTTTTCACCTTTGTCTGTACGGTCGATACGTCGGGTGATATAACATAATTCTCCGTCCGCAAAACGTATAAGGCTATGAGGAACAACGTTTATTTTTGCTATCTCAGCAAGATGCATTGTCAGATCTTCCACCTCAGGAAGATGATAGAACATATCAGTTTGCGGCTTTAAGATATATCGTCCCCACAATCCTACAATGGTAAAACGCACGCTCTCGCTTTTTGTTCCCTTGTTTATATCCAATGAAAGTTTCGCCTGCACTCCTGTAAGCGTCGTCTGACTACGTATCAGCTGCTTTGCCAAGTCGTTAAGATTATCACGAGTGTACGACAAATCTGGAACGATTGTCGTACCGAATATTTTCTTAGAACACGATTTATGAAAATCAAGTTCACCATCGTTCAGTTCTTTGTAACAATAAAGACACTTAGCCATGATATTCCTCCTCTTTAATAGGTTCAACACCGACAGCACCAATACAATCTTTACAACATGCGAGCAAGAGCGACATACGGTCACGAGTGTCTATTTTCCAGTTTTTCTCAGCGATGTCGAGAAGCCAACCTTCCGGTATCAGACCGTCAAAAAACGGAAAAAGGACTTTATCACGATAAGGTTTGTCGCTTAATGGCAAAGTAAGACTTATGGCTTCTGCATTTGATGATTTCAAAAAATCGGTATCATATTCAAACAAATAACCATTCTCATCTTCAGTAAGAATGCCAGCCTTTATATCTCGTAAATATACAACAGCCTTTTTCATACATTATCGTTTTTCATTGGTACCACTCCGACTTCACTTCCGAAAAGATTCAATATCTGGTTCACTTTGTCGAGACGCAATGTCTGTTTGCCTTGTTCAAGTTCTCTGACGAAACGCAAACCGACACCTGACTTCTCCGACAAATCAACCTGCGTGAGATTATACTTCTTACGCATCGCTTTTACATATACAGACAATGATGTTTGTTCCATAATTTATACCCTTTAGGGTGCAAATATAACAATTATTTTAATTCTACACCTTTTCGGGTATAATTTTTTAGAATTAAAATTATATTATACCTTATCGGGTGTAACAATATCATTGTTATAACAAAGAAAAGGTAACTTTTCCTGATTTATTTCCTTTGTTTTACGTTCTTCTCGCTTTCCATGAGCGATTCAAGTTCTTCGGCATCTTTTAATGTCTTGTTTCCGGCGTTGAAGACGTAACGCACATACAAACGGAATGCTGAATGTTTCGTCTCGCCCCAATCTCTTTGGTAATAGTTCGGACCTTGACATACTTCCTCGTATTTTGTGGCAAGAAACGCTTCTTCATACGAAAGTGAAACGGAGAAGTTATTAGAGAAGTCTTTGCTGATGGTAATGTCTTCTATGATCGGACTTTCTGCGTAGTAGCCATTATAATTGCGTTGCTTCCCGATATAGGTGATATATGTTTCTAATTCCATGTCCAAAGGCAACGCCATAACGAAGCCTCCATCGAGACTGAACTCAAAGCCGTTGAAAGTCTTATCGTTGAAAACGACATATCCGAAATCAAGGTTTATCATCGGTTGAAGGAAACCCAATAACAAAGTAGTCGCATTAAATCTTCCTCCGTATTTCGTGGAATGTGCAATGTTATCGTAAAACGTCCGTGTCACCGCTCCATCAATATAGCGGGTCTCTCCAATTATGTCTTTCTTCAAGGAGATATAAGGTTCTGCGGTGACTTGCGTGTATCTGTTCCTGAATGTATATTGAAAACCAATGTTCTGAGTCTTCGCTGGTAATAATTCCGGATTGCCGTATGAATAAGAAAGCGAATCTGTACCGTTATAAACAAAAGGTGTCAAGAAGTGATATGAAGGATATGTAAGCAATGTTTTGTAATTCAGACGCAATGAATTTTTCTTGTTGACTCTGTATAACAATGAAGCATTCGGAAGATAGTTCAACTTAGTGTTGTTTATGGTGTCATAAATATTGAACTCCAATTTTTCGCATCTTATGCCTGCCATGACAGATAAATTCTCTTTGATGTTGTAAGTCGCTTGAAGAAATCCTGCAAGACGTAAATCGGTATAGTCGAAATATTGATTGTCAAGACTATTGTCATAACGGTAATGAATCTCACGGTAGATGGATTGCGCTCCGGCAGAAATCTTGAAATTATCCGTAATAGGCAGATCGTATTTTAATTTCGCATTAAATGAGGTTTGCTCGTTGTTAAGATGTCGCAGCATATCCACATCTCGCACTTCGCCATCTGAATAGATAAATTTAGAAGAATATGTGTTATGATTATCACGCTTCATGGTGTAAAGATTGGAGTTAAACGACAACTCGTGTCCCTTCTTTGAAAACTTATGTCTGTAGTAAAGGGTGTAGTTCTGTTCCGGTGTCGTCATCTTGGATTTGTCATCTTCAACAGCATCGTATAATAAAAAACCATTGGCGTAATATCGTGAAAACAAATTGCTTAAAGTCTCGCTTTTATCCAATGAATAACTTCCTGAGAATTTAAGATAGTTGTTTTTGTTGATACGATAATCGAATCCGTATCTTATTGAATGTTCTGTATTGGCAGGCGAT
>SUWT01000081.1 GCA_015061335.1 Lentimicrobiaceae bacterium
CGACATGAGGTTTGCATGTGAGATATTTTTTTTGGAGGCTCTCCATTGCCATATCGAAATGTTCCACCGAACTTGCAGTAAGGGCATGATAATTACACAGCTCATCCATTCCCTGAGGCATCGGGTCTGGCCAGGAAAAACCATTAAGTATCACAGGAATAATATTCTTATTATGTTTCATGGCATGGCAAATCTCGAGTCTTACCCAGTCGTCTTCATTAACACATCGGTCGAGGGCGTTAGGAGGCAGCACCGATATAAAGTCTTTACAGTTCTCTATCACATTGTAGAGCTGTTCGTTAAACTTTCCTGCACGTAGACTTTCGAGGTCGAAGAACACCGAATATCCCGCAGCTTTAAGACGTGTCGCTATAAGGTTAGCCGTGTCGTAAGACGAACGACGATAGCTGATAAAGATGTCGTATTTTGTATTTCTTTTCATAATCTAACGCAAATTCAATATAAACCAATTCATTATAAAATGAATAACATAACGATATTTTTTGTATCTTTAAAGTGCAAAAAATAAAAACAAAACGTTATGTTATCCGATAGCAAAGTTATTGAAATTTTTTATATGTCAGACGAGTCTTCATTTTTTATAAGACAATGAACTAAAAGTCATACAGACTCAAAATATATAACTAACATAGAATGATTCTTTAGTACGAAGGGACATTAACCGATAAATACACATAAAAAATAAAGCCGTATAAATTTACATTATACAGCTTTACTACAGTTGAGTCTAGTAGGTCTATTACTTTTTACAGACTCCTTACTTTAGAATATCCACCTACAATAGAAACTGATATATTGGCTAGAGTCTTGATACCATCTATTGTTAATAAACCATTGATGAAACTCATAACTTAATTTTTTTCATTACATTTTTAATAATGATAGTTCATAATCTAGGATCAGATAATGTCTATTATTTTTTATTTCTATTTTCGTGGATCGCTACTCCAATTGCTCCAATGGCGCAAAGGGCTAATCCAAGAGGTGGATTCACTGCAATAATTTTTGAAGCAGCTACTACAAGTTTTCCTATCGCTAATACGAGTGTTGTCATAACTTATAATTTTTAATGGGTTTAACAATTTGTTTTTGTATTAAAGAGAAATTGTAATGAAAAAAGCTATTATCTAAATTAAAAATAATTGTAAAAAAACAGCTTGCATTTTGCAAGCTGTTGATTATGAAAATAGAATAATATTGCTTACATCTGATTTATCGAATATTTGTTTCTAATTTAGGAAATATTTTTCCTTTTCTTCTTTGGTAAGATCTGTAATTTCTTTACCTTCTATCAAATATTCTAACTTAAAACTAGTAGTCTCATTACTATATAATCTTAACTTTTTATCCTTAACTAATATAATATCTCCTTTATCAGAAACATCACATCCATATCCATCTGCATTTATAATATTTACACATCGTCCATCATCAGTATGAAATAGGTAAATCTTATATCTTCCTTCTGTAATTATATATTTACCATTTTTACTAAAAATAGGTTTAGGATAATAAATATTATCAGAAATATCATAAAGATGTTCGCCTTTTTCGGACCATACTCTAATTATATCTTTATAATTCTCTTCAAGAACTGCTGCGATGAGTCCATTTCTGTGGTCAATAGTTACATTATCTATTTTTTTATAATTTACATCAAGTGATTTACATTCCTCTTCGTTATATATAGGATATAAAACCATATTCTTATTCTTGTGTGTATCATAATTAAGAATAAAATCTGTTACAACGGAAGTAGTACTATAATCAGTTTTTATATGAACTGCTTTTTCCCATCTCTTTTCACTAATTGACCATCTCCTCAGTGAATCATTAGAGACAACAATTAAATATTCATCATCTGAGCTAAATGCAAAATCTTTATACCATTTACCTCCACCTAACTCTAATGTATCAACACATTTTTTTTCTTCCATTGACCATATCACTATCTTGCTGCTGCCATTTCCTAATGCAATATGTTTGTTTTGTCTACTAAAGATGTACTTTTTTCCATAAATAATAGTATCCCACGATTCTCTTTTATTCACCGACCTTATCCTAGTTTCTCCCCATGAATAATTAATAACAATATACATATTATCTGGACTGAAACAAATTTCATTTATAGTTTGAGTGTTTTCAAATGTATCAATACATTTATCATCTTCTGCATTCCACAATTTTACAATTTTACCGTTTGTTGTTGCAATATACTTCCCATTTGGACTAATTGATGCACGATCAGATCCCTCTTTAGAAAATTGGGGTATTGTTTTTAGATTATCAATTGAAAATATTCCAGCTGGTGTGTTGTCATAATGTATGACAATAATATTAGTATCATTATGTCCAAATGCTAAAGAATTAATGTTACTACCACATCTTATCTCTTTATATGGTTCACAATTCCCATTTCCATAAGACCATATTATAGCATTTTTATTTTTAATTGTTGCGAAATATTTGCCAGACGGACTTATTACGGCTCGGTAAACATCTGATATCGTATCTATGCATTTATACTCTATTTTTGACAAATTCTCTTTATATGGACTCCATATCCTTAATTCCCTACCTGATATGGTAAAAAGATTGCCATTAGGATGAAAGAAAGCATCTATAACAGATTTATCGTGAACTATAAGTGATGAAAATAAGGTTTGTTTAGATTTATCTCTTATATCATATACTGCTACATATAGTGTATCTTTCCCAAAACTTTCTACTACAGTAAGTTTATATTTATCACTAAGCATTGACGACAAAATGTTTGATTTATCATTTGATGGTATTTTTTTTTCAAGAGTGAATTTTTTATCATTAACCTTAATTATATATACATCTTTGCTTGAGAATGCTGTAATGTATTCCCCATTAGGACTAAATTTTGCTGAAGATAGATATTCATTTTCTAATAGGATAGTATCTTGTATCGTTTTTTTATTATCTTCGAAATATACATAAAGTCCTTTATTACTAGCTATTATTATATATTCCCCAGATGGATGATAATCAACGGAATTAAGATAAGCATCTTCAACATCAAAACTATTTTCCATTTCATTTTTAGAAGACCATATAGTAGCAACATCTTTATTTTTTGTAGTAATATATGATTTATCCTTAGGATTAAATGCTGCATTTTTATAACCTGTTCCGATAACAAAATCTGGAATATCATAATTATATAATAATGAAACTACACGTTCCATTTCGGCTATGTTCTTAGCTTGTTTATTATTCTTTATGACATATCTCAATAATCTTACCGCATCATAAACATCACCATTCTCCACCAACTTCTCTGCTTCTGCTGTAATGAATTTTGCTTGGGTAATAAGAAAATTCTTCTCATTCTTTTTCGCATTGATGAATAATGCAGAAACAATAACAAGAATAACCAACGAGAGTGTGATAAAAAACATATTACGTTTGCGTTTCTTTTTTAATTCCTCTATTTTCTTATCGTATTCTCTCTTTTTAGACTCTTCCTTGTGCTTGTCGTATATGGATTCTACAAGTCGGTCGTGAATGAATTCCACATATTCGGTATTGTCTGTGGTATCAATCTTTACTATATGTTTGTCTTTAAGTTTATCCTTAAAGCTGTCAAAATTAATTTTTATCAGACGATTGTCAGAAACAGGAATCCTATGTTTTGTTCTGGTTTCAGAAACAAGAGCTTCTTCTATATTATACCTTGCATCATCGCTAATCCCAATTTCCTTCATCGTTTGATCATAGTAACCATAGATAACTTTTTTATATTGAGCTATATTAATAGAACAATCACTATTATCAGACCAATTATCATAAAGAAGTTTGCATATAAGCGACAACACTATTGCGGAGACTTCATCAGATTGATTGTTTTTATCCTTTTTAGCAACATCTATAATTTCACCTGCACATGAGATTGTCTTGTTGGCAATATTTTCATCATGATATTCTTGTCCTTTAATAATGCTTAACGATTGTTCTCTTGTCAATGGTTTGAGAAAATATCTGTTCCTCATCATCTGAGGTATATAAGTTCTTTGAGAGCACCAGTAATCCAATTCTCCCACATACTCATGTCGCATCGAGAAAAGCACCTTAAACAGTTTTCTTGTTGGTATAATATTATCATCAATATTATCATCAGGGCACTTGTCTTTCATGAGAATCTCTAACCACTTAAAAAATTCATTCTTCCATTTAATTCTGAAAATCTCTTCAAATTGGTCGAAGATTAGTATAGGTATATAAGTTGTTCCTGCTAAAGTATGTATAGTCTTTGTCCTTAACTGCCACCATAAGGAATCTGGTATTTCATGTGTTTCTTCTTTTTTCTGATATTTTTTCTCTGGTTCATAAGAAACATATTTTGTTTCTTGGCCGCCATAGGCCTCCATGAAAACATAATTAATGTTTTCTATACGATTATTAATTATTTCAGATATAATACTATCGAAATTTAAAGTATTATCATTCTGTCTACTAAATAAATCTATCTTTATAGGAAGATAGTTTATTGACTTCATTCTTGGACATAATCCTGCATTTATCAAGGAACTCTTACCTTCGCCAGACGCCGCATAACATATAACGCACTCATTCTGTGCAAGCAGAGTCATGATATTGTCTATATCTTCATCTCTACCTTTAAATTTATGCTGTTCTTCCTCTTCGTATGTCTTTAATGCCAACCAAGGATTTTTGTTATTATCTGTAGTGTCCATAATAGTCTTTATAATTGATTATTTCTATATCTTTCCCATTCAATTGTAAAATTATTTGGATTTAATCTATCATATGTATTCAGCTGAATCGCACCAAATAAGTTTTCAGGTAACATCCTTGAATCTTCACTCCATGTATTAATCATTTTTACATCTATTGGTAGACAACGAAATTCCGATCCCAAAACTAATACTGGAAGTGAATAACTTTCGCGTGGAGCATTATTGATACCATTATTTATATTTCTTTCTCTTATAGTAGCTAACAATAACTCTATTTGTACACCACTAACACCTCTGTTCTCTAATCTCAAACAACTAACTGCATTTAAATTATTTATGTCAATACGTAGCTCATTTAATATTTTATCAAGATCTTCTCTAGTTTTAATCTTATTAATATAATTACCTGTGATTATAGGCATAAAATACCTTGCATTATTAATACCATTTATAATTCTTTGCCAGTAATTACCATCACGAATATCATTATAATCGACCCATGATTTAAGTGCATGATTATCGATTATTTGACACAGATTCCTTGTAATTTCATTATCTTCGCTTGCATGTGCCAAGAAGATATCATATCTTTTATTATTTCCTCCATTATCATTATTTCCTCCATTATTGATGGCTCTTATCCCTTCTGTAACTCCTTCTAGCACTTCATCCAATTGATTTTTATCAAAATGTATATCTTTGAGGAACAAATTCAGGGCTGCATTTTCTCGATCAATGTTCTCTCCTATATACAATCCTATATTATCATTATATAGTTCGCCGCCATTAATATTTTTTAGGATAAACCTGAACATCCAGTCGGGAGTGTCGTTTCCCAAAATAAGTAGAGTCTTCTCTCCATTCTGAATTATTGATTTCAGCATTGTCAATGAATAATCACCCTCGTACGAACTCAGATAATTTAATATCTGTCTTTCATTATATCCCCAATTTGAATTTCCTATTGCAGCCTTGTCAAATATATGATAGACACATTTTTCAGGAAGTTTGTCAATGCTATCTTTTACTTTATATTTTTTCCATACCTCCTCATATCCATCTATATCCTTCTCTATTATTCCAAAACAACTAGTTGTAACAATCAGGGGGAATTGACATACTTTTAGAAAATCTGTTACAATCCTTTTAAGTTGTATGCCCTCCTTTATTTCTCCTTTATTCACTACGGTGGTATATACATCTTTATACAAAGGGCGTCTCACCTTATTCTCCAACAGAGACATTCCATAATAATTTTCTTTAACAATATCGTCCAACTCCGTTTCTGTCAGTTCCAATGGAAATTGATTATTTTTTATTATTTCCTCAACTATGTGAGAATGTAGCGATTGCAACTCACCTGTATTTGGATTTTTATATTCAAACATATCATCACAAATAACAGGAACCAGTTTCTTATCCCTGTACAACTCTAAAATTAAATCGACAACTTTATTCTGATCATCCTCAATATTATCGACAATTTTAACTTTATTATTTTCTTTAATTCTGTTTATTACCGCATTCATAAAATAATACGAGTTCGATATAAAATAATTTTCTAAAAATGAATAACATAACGATATTTTTTGTATCTTTAAAGTGCTAACAAAAGAACAAAACGTTATGTTATCCGACAACAAAGTTATTGAAATTTTCTATATGGCAGACGACTTATGCAATTTTTTTAATGAAACAGTAAAAAACATTCCATTGATGACACAAAAAGGCATAGAAACAAACCAAGCCGTCTCTCTGATGCCGATATGATAACAATTCTCATAATGTTACATCTAGGAGGATATAAATGTCTGAAGCATTTCTATATCAATTATATATGTAAGCATTGTCATCATTTTTTTCCAAAAACAGTATCCTATAACAGGTTCGTTGAATTGGAAAAGAAAGTCGCAGCACCGATGCTTATCTTTGTCAAGCAGGTACTCTTGGGCAAATGTACGGGAATCAACTTCATAGATTCAACTCCGTTGAGAGTATGTCGTAATCAACGCATCCATTGTCACAAGGTCTTCAAAGGAATCGCCATGAGAGGACAATGCTCTATGGGTTGGTTCTTTGGCTTCAAGCTCCATCTGATTATCAATGAGAAAGGAGAGATACTGAATTTCATGATTACGCCTGGCAATGTTGATGACAGGTTCCCGTTGAAATACGAAAACTTCGTTAGGGAGATTTACGGCAAGATAGTGGCTGACAAAGGATACATATCACAAGAGCTGTTTAATGAATTATTCGTCAACGGCATTCAATTGGTTACAAAAATCAAGAACAATATGAAGAACAGCCTGATGAGCATGGCGGACAAGATTCTATTGAGGAAACGAGCTTTGATTGAATCGACAAATGACGAACTGAAGAACATAGCGCAGATTGAACATTCCAGACACCGATCTTTCTCGAACTTCATCGTCAACACCATAGCATCATTAGCGGCATATTGTTTCTTTCCGAAGAAACCTTCAATCAGAGTTGAATGTTATCAGGATAATCAATTGACATTATTCTAATCTCTTACAAGCAGTCCCGTAAGGACGCAAGAACACAAAGCAGGTGTGTAGTGAAACGGAACGCCTGCCAAACAACGACAGACCATCACACAAGTCCTGTAGGGACGGCAGAACTCTGTCGCGCCTACAGCGCTTTGATTGCTCTCGGCCCATCTTGAGCAGAGATTACGCTGACGCTTCATCGTCTGCCTGCTATCTGTAACCCTTACAGGGTTCAAGTTTATCTGATGAAGATTATTGCTTGATTATTTGATAGTTCCTTATATCGAACTCACGTTAAATTATTGTGGCATTTTACTTTCAATTTTTGCGATAGAAGTTCATTTAAAAAGCACGGCCTTTTAACTGATAAACGGGCGAAAACTTGCAAAATCACAAGTTTTCGCCCGTTTATGATTTTATA
>SUWT01000082.1 GCA_015061335.1 Lentimicrobiaceae bacterium
CAAGAAAAAAACATAAAGTTGGAAAACCGCCGGACTTTTAATACTTACGCTATTAAAAATCCGCTGTAAATTACTGAACTTTAATCCTTTGTAGGATTCGTGGGACGTACTGGACTCGAACCAGTGAGCCATGCCCGTCGCATCGAGAGGGTCGTTCTTACTTCCTGCATGTACATAAACAGTACCGAGGATTGTCGGTGCGGAATGATCTTCACACAACACGACTTTCAAGCCATTGTCGAGGTAAAACGTCTCGACTTTCAGATTTTCCTGAGCGTTTACCGTCAAGAAACTGAACAAGACGGCAAACATTAACATTGATAAACGTTTCATTTTTTTTATTTTTTTAAAAGTCAACAGACAACGGACAACGGTCAACAGACTTTGTCCACAATTATTATTTTATTTGTTTTAATTTTCAATTTATTCACTTTTATTACAAAGTCGCAGAACATTAATTCACTTTGCGACCTTGCGACCTTATGACCTTAATCCTCAATTATCTTATCTATATTATTATAATTAATCAATTTAATATCTGCTGAAAGATTCTCGAAATCTCCTGAATAAACGACAGCTCTTTTAGTTACAGGAGTGTTTATCCATGACGGAAGTTGCTTGAGTGTTCTTTCAAAAGAAGAATTATACGTCATTGATGATTTCACTTCTAAAGCTGTTATCTCACCTTCTTGTTTCAATAAAATATCAACTTCGTTCTGATTAGAATCGCGATAGAAGAATACTCCGCCTTCCTTACCTTTGTTGTAACGATGTTTCATGACTTCCATGACAATCATGTTTTCGAACAACGCACCTCGCATTTTGTCACGGTCAAGTTGTTTTGGAGATTCAATATCCAAAAGATAGCAAGCCAATCCGGTATCATTGAAATAAAGTTTAGGACTCTTAATCAGTCTTTTGGATGTGTTTTCGTAATAAGGCGGAAGTAAAGTCACCAAATAAGATGCTTGTAAGACAGACAACCAACGAGTGATTGTTTTTACATCAACGCCTACTTCTGCGCTAAGTTCTGAAGCGTTGAACACAGATCCGATACGAACGGCACATAGTTTCATAAAACGTATGAAGAGCATCTGATTCTGAACATTAAGCAAGTCGCGAACATCTTTCTCCAAATATGTTTTCACGTATGAAGGATAAAATAATTCAGCCTTGTTTTTCCCGGCGCATACGGCAGGATACAAACCATAAAACAATTGATGAGATAAATCTAAATCTTTACGTTGTGTACTTGTTTCTGACAATGACATCGGCATCAGCTCAAATACGCCGGATCTTCCTGCTAACGATTCCGACAAATCGCGCATCATCTCAAAATTAGAACTTCCTGTCAACAAAAATCTTCTCTCTGGATTCTTGTCAACAATACCTTGAATATATTCCATCAAAACGGGTGCTTTCTGAATCTCGTCAATGAACATTCCATCCGTGCTCTGCTGAAGAAATGCCACAGGGTCGTTTAATGCAAATTCACGAATATGCACGTCTTTCATACTATATTCCTTATAATCAGGGAAAAGATGTTTTAACAATGTACTCTTTCCCGACTGGCGCGGTCCAGTAACCGTTATAACAGAATAATATTCAGAAGCCTCTTTTATTAATCCTTCTATTTTTCTATCGATATAATCTATTTTCATTTTATGCAAATTTGGAATCCGATGCCAAAATTACATAAAAATTGAATACGGAATAATGTTTTTCATTTTTTAATGTGGACAGATTTAAAGTCTCAAGGTCGCAGAGTCGCAGAGTCACAAAGTCACAAAGTCGCAGAGCATTAATTTACTTTGCGACCTTACGACCTTATGACTTTGCGACCTTAATTTTCAATTTTTAACTTTTATATTTGGTATTAAAGTATTAACTTTGCAAAGAACTTTAAAAATCACGACTATGAAATCAGATCTTATACAAGAATTGTTAAGTAAATTTGAGAGTGCATGTTATGAATATAATGGTATAGAATGCTGGAGTGCACGTGAATTACAAATTGTTTTTAATTATACAGATTGGCGTAACTTTGTCAAAACTATAGACAAGGCGAAGGCATCTTGTATAAATGCAGGTGAAAATATAGACGATCATTTCGTTGGCTTCAACAAAATGATAAATCTTGCAAAAGGAGCTCAGCGTCAGATTGATGACATTGCTTTGACACGTTATGCATGTTATCTTATTGCACAAAACGGAGATGCCAACAAAGCAGAAATAGCATTTGCCCAAACTTATTTTGCTGTTCAGACAAGAAAACAAGAAATAATCGAACAACGATTATTAAATATTTCCAGAGTTATAGCTAGAGAAAAATTATCCCAAAGCGAGAAAAAATTATCGGGAATTATATACGAAAGAGGTGTTGATGAAAAAGGATTTTCAATGATTAGAAGTGAAGGTGACAGAGCATTATTTGGAGGATTCAACACTAAAATGATGAAAAGAAAATTAGCTGTTCCAGATAATCGTCCTCTTGCCGATTTTCTTCCGACATTAACAATAAAAGCAAAAGATTTTGCTACAGAGTTAACTAGTCATAACGTACAGGATAAGAACTTACAAGGTGTACAAAGTATAGAGAAGGAACATGTGGAAAATAACAAAGCCGTAAGAAAGATTCTAGATGAACGTGGAGTCAAACCTGAATTATTGCCTCCCGATGAAGATGTTAAGAAAATACAACGAAAATTAGAAGGCGAAGTTAAAAATATTGGCAAACAAACTAAAAAACTAACAAAAAAAGAATAGAAGTCTCTTTTACGTTTTATGACAATAGTCACAAAGTCGCAGAGCATTAACACTTTGCGACCTTGCGACCTTATGACCTTAAATTCTCAATTTTTATCAGATTCTTCTTGCGCAGGAAATGAAATTGACCAATTCTTGACATCGAAGGTAACTCCTTCTATATGAAAATGGAATGTAGCGTCGTTATTTAAATCAAATAATGTTTTGATAGGCAATCCTTTGATTTCAACATTGTCGCCTTTGATTGTAGCATTGAAAGTCTTCAATGGTGTCCATTGATATTGCGACATATCTAAATTGTTGGTTATTATAATCGTCTTGCCTTCAAGAGAGTTTGCTTTCTCTCCGTTCAATCCGTTAACGACAGAGATTATCCAGGCGAAACCTTCGGCATCGGATATCGTGATGTTACCGTCTTCACCGACTACATAACCCGCAGGTCGTGATGTCACTACATCAGACCAATGTTTCTTCTCGCTCGCTTCTTGCGAACATGCTGTAAATGAAAATGACGCGACTAACAACAACGTCATTAAAATAGTTTTGATTTGTGTTTTCATGATTTTTAATTTTTTTTAAGTCAACAGACAACGGACAACAGACAACAGACTTTGTCCATAATTATTATTTTATTATTTTAATTTTCAATTTATTTGCTTTTCTTGTAAAGTCGCAAAGTATTAATTCACCTTACGACCCCTGCGACTTTGTGACCTTAATTTTCAATTTTCTTTTTCCATTTCTCTCGCAGAGACGCAGAGAATCGCAGAGTTGTCATTTATTCCTTTGCGTACTTTGCGCCTTTGCGAGAATATAATTTGTTCTTTTATGTTTACATATCCCTACAATTGTAAATTGTTAATTATAAACTGTTAACTGAATCATACGTTCTTACGAACTCGCCGTTTTCAAAATAATAAAAACGATAATAATTCTTTTTATCGTATTTGTCGCCTAAGAGTTCTTTATAAAATTCTTCATCACAATGTTTCACATCTTCATCGAAATAATCAATATTTATTGAGAATAAAGGATTCTTTATGCTTTCTATCTGTAAGAACGCTTCTTTATAAGAATCGGCAATAACATAAAGTTCAATTCCTTTTTCATCGCAATATGACTGAGTGAGACCTAATGATGTACAATTTTCAGAAGTACATATAGGCAGCCATTTATAAACGATAACTTTTTCTTTAGTTTTCAAAAGTTCTCTCATCTGATTCGGATTGACGGCATAAATACGTCCGTCATTGGCCAAATCTTTTAACGATGTGGTGTCGGAAGTCCAGCAAACCATGTTTTTCTGTTCAGATGTCAAATCTCTCAGGAAACTTGTATCTCTTGCCGGAGGAAATTTAATGCAGATACACGACTGCATCACAAATGCCAAAGCAATAAACAAAAATAGTTTTTTCATAGGGTTATTTTTTTAAGTCAACAGACAACGGACAACAGTCAACAGACTTTGTCCAGATTGTTTTATTTAAATATTGAATGATGGATTCTTTCACTACCTGATATTTGAAAATAGACGATCGATCCTATGATTGGGAAGATGAGAATTACCAATATCCATAAAAGTATATTCTTCTCACGTCTTTTGAAAATATCGACGAAAGCCCATATTACTAATATCAATTCAAGGATGAATGTGATTGATAATAATAAATCTATCATAATTTCTAAAGTTTAATATTATTTCTTAAATCTTTTACTAAAGACTGAGATGGAACCTACAATCATTATTATTATCAATGCCAGATTGAAATAATTCTTGTCGCCCATTTGCCAGTCGTTTATCAGGTTTATCGTGAAGAAAACTATGATGCCAATCGTCAACACCAACCTTATGATGTTGATGTTACGAAGCTTCTTCTGATATTTTTCAGGATTCTCTTCTGCTGTTCTGCGAAGATTCTTCTCTACTAAATTTCTTAATACCGTAGCGACGATAATGCAAACCACCGCCAAGATGAGGATTAATGTTGTGTTCATGATTCTTTATTTTTTTGCTTTGAGTCGTGAGCTTTGAGCTATGAGCCATTGTCCGTAGCTCATTGCTCACTGCTCATAGCTCGTTTAACTTCTTCAATTGAAATTCCAAATAGTTTCAGTTTCTTGACTATCTCGGGGAGTTCCTCTTCCATGAACTGTTTTTTCTGTTCTTCGAGGATTATTGCCTTGGCGTTCTCGCCTACGTTGAATCCGATGCCTCGCTTGTTGATGATGATTTCCTTGCTCTGCAGCAACTCATACGAGCGCATCACGGTGTTCGGGTTGACGCCTACTTCTATCGCCATCTCCCGCACCGACATTATCTTTTCGCCTACATTATATCTTCCGTTCAATATCATCTCGCATATATGGAAATAAATCTGAAGATATATCGGCTGATGTGCCTTGAATTCCATAATCAATATTTTTGTTTTCTGATTTTATAATATGTGAAATAAAGCATTACCGATGAAATGATTATGTTCCAAACATAAGAAGCGTAAACGAGACGTTTAATAAAAAGCTTGGCATATTCTATTAATGCTTCATCCGTAGCGAAATCCAAATCTCCAATTCTGATTATAGATCTGATAAATATTACCATAATCACTATTCCAATCAAAGCGAGTATCCCAATAGTCTTGCTCACCTTACGTTTCTTGAACACCATATTGGTAAATATGAATATTGAAACGTATGCCAACCAAGCGAAGAGACCTTGTAGTGGTAATTTGATTTCTTGTGCATACTCAGTCATATCAGAATCTCCTACTCTAACTAAATCATTATGCGAAAAATATTTAAAGATAAATCCTTCGTATGGATTGCTTCCCGGAATCAATGTTAGTATCGTGTCTATCAGGGTAAAACCTGCTATATATATTAAAGGTGTGACCAATGCGCAATAGAACAACATGCTGAGGAATTTCTCTAAATTAGAAGCCGGCATCATGGCGAATTGTATTCCTCTTCTTGAGTCGTTACATGTTTTGTAAAGACGTGAAGGTGCAAGTATCATCGCTATTATAAAAAGAGCGTTTAACATCACATAACGGAAATCTCCTGTGGCATCAGCACTATCGTGAAAGTTGGTGTAAAGCAGGAACCATATTCCTATCGGTATGGCGAAAAGTATCAATAGCGTCCACCCGAATTTCTGAAAATAACTCATGGCATCGTACCTCAATACATTGCCGAATCTTCTTATATCAAATGTCTTGTTCATAATGTTTTATTTTTTAATGTCAACAGTCAACGGACAACAGACAACAGTCTTTGTCCACATTCCTAATTCCTAATTCCTAATTATTAAAAATTTCCTTTATTCTCTTCTTATTATTTCTCACAGCGTTGAAGAGTGCTTCCACATTGACTTTGCTTTCCATCTCGAAGTTGTTAGGAAGCACGTTGATATAACCTCCCGGCATCATCTCCGAATAAAGAGCGTCGTCAGATTTCTCGGCACCGTATTCGAAGTAAAGTTTAGATGAAATCTCTTCGAAGGTAGCGTTGAGAAGCACCTCGTCATGATCGAGAATCACTATCGGGTCGATGAGATTCTCTACATCCTTCACCTGATGTGTGGAGATTATCACTGTCGTTTCGTCAGTGCAATGCTGAAGAATGACTTTTCTGAACAACGCCTTCGATGGGATGTCGAGACCGTTGGTAGGTTCATCTAAGAGCAGATAATCGGTGCGGAGTGAGAGTGCGCAGGCGAGCAACGCCTTCTTCTTCTGACCGTATGAAAGTGCGTCGAATTTCTTCGTGGCATCGACTTCGAGTTCATCCATAAGATTTAAGAAATACTCGTGGTCGTAGCGAGGATAGAACACGCCCAATTTCTTGACGAACTTCTCTGGAGTAGTGTCGTCGGTTATCACTTCTTCCGGAAGGAAAAATATGTTTTGGAGGAAATAAGGATTTCTCTCTGAAGGCACGAACTCATCGATGGTGCAAGTTCCTGCGGTAGGATGCTGCAATCCGCAGATGAGTTTCAGTAAGGTAGTTTTGCCCACTCCGTTTTCACCGAGGAGACCATATACGTTGCCTCTCTTGAAGTTGAGGCTGATGTTTTTGAAGACCGCTACATTTTTGTAGCTGAAATCGAGATTTTTTATTGTAATCATAATTCTTATTTTTTTTAAGTCAACGGACAACAGTCAACAGTCAACAGACTTTGTCCATTTATTTTTTTAAGTCAACAGACAACAGTCAATAGTCAACAGACTATGTCCAAAATTTTCAATTTTCAACGATTAACTAATTATTCAGACTTTATTATTTTTAAAATTATTCCAGAATTTAATGATACATGCTAATGTCAGAACTATCAGCAATATCAGGTTAAAGTAATTTTGATTGCCATCTTGCCATCTTTGCACTAATCCGTTCCAAAGGAACACGATTAAACCGAACATCATCGCGGCGCTGACGATATTTGTCACCATGATGATTTTCTTTGAATTGTCATTCTGTTTTCTTTTCTCATTAGATTGGATTGTCTTGGCGATAAAATTTCTTAACGCAAGATATGCCAAGAAAACCGCTACTACTGTTACGGTAAATAAAACACTGTTGTTCATCATAAAGACCTCCTTTGTTTAGTTTAAAGTTTATAGTTTAAAGTTTAAAGTAGTTTTAAAGTTTAAAGTAGTTTTAAAGTTGAGAGTTTTAAGTTTTAAAGTTTATCGTAATCCTAACCTTAAACCTTAAGCATTAAACCTTAAGCCTAATTTTCAATTTTCACCTTTCAATTTTCAATTTATTAATAATTTCAGAATAATCTCCCAAGTCTCCTGTTTCATAGACGATTTCCTTATTGGGAGAAACCAAATAATAATATCCCAATGTTGGAATATTGATGACTGTCATAATATCTTTTGCAGAATACGCTATATCTTCGGAATTTG
>SUWT01000083.1 GCA_015061335.1 Lentimicrobiaceae bacterium
ACATTGGTTAGTTATTTACCTTGGCAAGGTAATCAAACCGTCCAATGTGGTCCCATTTTCAAGGAGAATAGTGGGGGAATTTTCAATTACTATCTACAGATGTTTAACATTTAACCACAGTAAATATATATCGGAAGCCCTTAATGGCTTTGCTATGCAGCAAACCAGCTTCCCTTTCGTTTGCTTAGTAATGGATGACGCTAGTACGGATGGGGAGCAAGAGGTTATTAAGGCATGGATGGAAAGAGAGTGCGATATGAGTATAGCGGAATTTATTGATATTGCTACTTCTGTAGTGTTTATTGTACCGCATAAAATCAATAGATTCTGTACGTTCGCTTTCTATTTTCTGAAATATAACCTTTATGGTACTGGTGATAAGAAAATGAATCATGTTTATCCGTGGCGGGAGAAGTGCGAGTATGAAGCAATATGTGAGGGTGATGATTATTGGACAGACCCATTAAAATTACAGAAGCAGGTCGATGCACTTGAAGGAAATGAAGGATGTGGATTCTGTTTCACAAATGGATATGTATTAACCAAAGGTAAAATCTTAAAATCTTTGATGAAATGGAATGAGGTTGGAGACATCTTTACTAGTTTATTATATGATAACTTTATTTTAACTCCTTCAGTTTTAATTAATACGAAGGTTTATTCTATATGTGAGAAAAATATAAAAAACTATAAGAGAAATTGGCTTATGGGGGATTATCCTTTATGGCTAGAAATTTTACTAATATCAAAGCCGGTTTTCCTTAAAGATTATACGTGTGTTTATAGAATATTAAATGAGTCAGCTTCTCATTCAAAAGACATCTCCAAACTGGAAACATTTTATAAATCTTCTTTAGATGTACAACGATTTTATGCTAGCAAGGCAGGCATAGATGATATTGATGAATATTTTATATCAAATTATAATGCAAAGATGTACCAAATAGCTTTGGGACAGGGATGTAGATGCGATACTTATAAGACTTATCTTTCTGGTATAAGTAAATATTATAATAGTAAAATTTTAGTTTTACATTATGCAGCTAAATTCAAGTTTGTTGAAATTTTGATAAAATTATTTTTAAAATCTGCTTTAGTTCAGAGATTAAGGTCATCAATTAAATAAGATGAGTATATATATAATAATATTATTTATATTATTCGTTTCTTTGATAATTGCAAATCATAATAGGTTATTAGAGAAACCATTATATTATGTTAATGTCATTTTCTTAATTTTCATAAGTACATTCAGAGATATAAGTGTAGGAGTAGATACTGCAAACTATTATAACAGTTTTATTTTTTTTGACAGCAATGATGTCAGAGGAGTAGAGGTTGGTTGGATGCTCATCAATTATATTTGCAGAAATTACTTCAATAGTTTTACGGCATTGCAAATCATTGTCTCTATTTTAATTTTTACCTTTTTTACCAAAAGTGTAAACGTATATAGCAAAAATCGGATACTCTCATTAATATTATTTGTAATATTATATTACTATTTTAATTCTTTCAATATCACAAGACAAATATTAGCATGCTGTATATGTTTGTATTCTTTAAAGTATTTAAAAGGGCATCAAATTGTTAAGTATATTATATGGGTGCTGATTGCAATGTCAATACATTCTTCCGCTGTAATTATGCTCCCTATGTACTATATATCAAACTTGAGTTTTCCGAAGCCTATTATTGTTGCCATATTGTTATCATCATATATTATTCCAAATTATATAATGCCTGTATTGTATGAAACTCTAGCTTCAAACGAGTTGTATTCTATGTATTTGGGAGATTTACTCTTGACTCGTAGTGATATATCAATGAATCTATTGCTGCATACCATTATACTTATATTTATTTTATACTTTAGCAAGTATGACTCAAATTACATGTTATTATTTATAGTTGGAGTTTTTTTTACAAATGTATTTTCAAGTCAGGAAGTTATTGCTCGCATTGGTTTATACTTTAAGTTATCACTTGTATTATTGATACCAAACCTTAAATGGAAGTTTAATTCTCCTTATATAAGATATTTTGCTACTCCTATTATTGTAGTATTATTGTTATTCGCATGTATAATAATGTTGATAGCTAATGATTCAGGAGTTTGTCCATACAAGATGATTTAAAAGAGAGTATACTGCGACGAGACTTGGTGCAAGGTTAGGTGGTTCAACAAGTACACCAAGAAGTACATGTGGGTGCTTGTGAACAAGGCTCAGGGAATCATGAGCTTCTTCTATGATGAGGGCTTGAGAGGCAGAAAGGTTCTAACTGACTCCCTTGGGGAAGCAGACCTGAAAGCACTGATGTCGGATGGTTATAATGCCTATATATTCCTTGATGGCGAGCTGGAGAATACGGAGCACCTGATATGTATGGCACATGTAATGGTGAAGTTCGAGAAGGCTTATCAGCATGGTGATGATGCAGTAGCAAAGGAATTTGCTGACATAATATCCGAACTATATGATATAGAAGAAGGTTACAGACTAAGAGACTTGAAGAAGAACTAAGAAAAGACGATGAGTTCAGAAGTCCTTACATGATACTAGCGTTGAACTGTCTGGATCACTTCTGGGATGGGCTCTTCCTCTACAGGAAAGACGGATCTTATCCGATTGACACAAACTTGGCTGAACGTTCAGTAAGACCGTTCACCACAAAAAAGAAAATGTTCGCTCCACTTCGTCAGCGATAAAGGTGTAGAGATGTCTACTGTGTACCACAGCGTCATCAGTACGTTAAAACTATGCGGCAAGTCAGTCTGGAACTTCTTCGGAGACTATTTCCGGTGCAATGTTCTGGGACTGGACACCACAAGGAATTCTTGCCGGCTTTGAGCAGATTAAAATCAATTAACAACAGGGGAAAACAACTGAAACAAACGTCATATGACGAGTGCATACTGTTGGACGCCCAAGATTGACCACTAACGAATAGGGGAAGCTTGAGCAACTACGAAAAGTATGGTGCTAAGAATAGTAAGACTGGTTTCAAAAGTCAAACTATACTACTTGCATTACCTATACTGTTAATGCATATCAATTTGCCATTATATTCCATACGAGTAAAAAAGTAGATAATTCATAGAATCATGAAAAAAATATTGTTGATAACTCCGTATACCCCGGATAATCAGGGAAGGGGCGTGTCTCCAACAAGTCGCTTTTTACAAGAATTAACTAAAACGTGTCAGGTTGACCTTGTATATTTTAGATATAAAACTGAACGCGAATATATTCCTATAAACTCTAATGTGCGTGTAATTAAAGATGTGCTTGTTAATAATGCATATAAAGTTATGGGATTATTGCAGAAACCTTTCTTGTTCCCAATCTTTACCCCTCGTTATAGCCGTTCTGTTGCTCGTTTATTGCGAGAACAGGTTAAAAGGGAATCGTATGATTTCATTTATTTTGATTTTAGTCAGACCTTCTCTTATGCTGCTGATATAAAGCATCCTAATAAGATATTTATGTCTCATGATGTAATGTGTCAAAGGTATTCACGTGAAAGAACTTATTGCCTTCCGTGGGTGAAATTAACTGAGAGATCAATTCTGAAACATGCAGACAAAATATTCACCTTTAGCACTAAAGATTGCGATATAATAAAGAGTCTTTATGGCTTGGCTAGTACCCCAACCAATTTCTTCTTGAGTGATATTGTACTTAAAGCAACTCCTACTATGGCCGGAGATTATTTTGTGTTCTTCGGAGGATGGGGAAGGCCGGACAATAGTGAGGCACTTACATGGTTCTTGGATAATGTAGCCGAGAAAGTAAAAGGTCAGTTCCACTATAAGATCATCGGTAGAGGTATGCCAGAGGATTTAAAGAAAAGGATTGCTGATAACTCTGACTTCGAGTATTTGGGTTTTGTTGAAGATCCTTATCCTATCATAGCTAATGCGAAAGCAGAAATTGCCCCTCTTCATTATGGAGCAGGAGTAAAGGTAAAATGTGTAGAAGCGCTGGCTTGTGGAACAACTATAATCGGTACAGAGATCGCATTTGAAGGTATAAATACACCTGTGGAAGGTACAATGCTACTTGCTAATACCCCTGAAGAATACATTAGCTATATGAATTCTATTAGCGAGCCTATTAGTGATAAGTTAAATCATAAGAAACAATTTCTAGTATCTTATGAGAATAAAGAGATATTAAACTATATTAATCAATAAAGAAATGTCAATTTTTAAAGACAAAATCCTCCTCATAACTGGAGGTACCGGATCGTTCGGTAACATGGTATTGAAACGTTTCCTAGAGTCTGATATCAAGGAGATTCGTATTTTCAGCCGTGATGAGAAGAAACAGGATGATATGCGTCATCATTTACAGGCGCAGTATGCCCCAGAGATTGCTAATAAGGTGAAGTTTTATATTGGAGATGTACGTGATCCTAGGTCTATTGATATCGCTATGCGTGGAGGTGTAGATTACATCTTTGCCGCAGCTGCTCTTAAACAGGTGCCTTCTTGTGAGTTCTTCCCTATGCAGGCGGTAGAGACTAACGTGTATGGTACTAACAATGTGCTAGAGTCGGCTATCCGTCATGGTGTGAAGAATATCGTGGTGCTTTCTACTGATAAGGCTGCTTACCCAATTAATGCCATGGGTATCTCTAAGGCTATGATGGAGAAAGTGGCTACAGCAAAAGGTCGCCAGCTTGGTGAGAACGCTCAGACTACTATCTGCTGTACTCGTTACGGTAACGTGATGGCAAGCCGTGGTTCTGTGATTCCTCTTTGGGTGGAGCAGATGATGGATGGTAAGCCTATTACTATTACAGATCCTAATATGACTCGTTTCATGATGACCCTTAACGATGCTGTTGACCTTGTCATCTATGCGTTTGAGCATGGGAAGAATGGTGACCTCTTCGTACAGAAGGCTCCTGCCGCTACTCTTGATGTGCTTGCACAGGCTTTGAAGGAGACTTATGCCGAGATTGATCCTAAGTATTTAGATACGGAAGTGAAGGTTATTGGTACTCGTCATGGTGAGAAACTTTATGAAACGCTTGTGACTCGTGAAGAGATGGCACGTGCTATTGATATGGGCGACTATTATCGTATTCCATGTGATGCCCGTGACTTGAATTATGATAAGATTGAAGGAGGTAACCCTGAGATTGATAAGATGGAAGAATATCACTCGCACAATACTCGTCGTTTGGATGTAGAGGGTATGAAGGCTCTTCTTCATAAGTTGACATTTATTCGTGAAGACCTTGGTCTTCAGCCAAGATCCAAGGCAAAAGAAATTCGATCTGAATAATATTAATAGGTATTAATTATGAAATTTTTCATTTGCGGATGCAATGGTATGGCTGGCCACACCATTAGTCTTTATCTTCAAGAACAAGGTCACGATGTATATGGTTTCGACCTACGTGAATCTAAATATATCAAGAGTTTTGCAGGAAATGCGTTTGATACAGAAACCATTGCCAAGGTTATTAAGGCCGGCAACTATGATAGTGTAATTAATTGCATTGGGGTACTCAATCAGTTTGCAGAGCAGAACCATGCTTTAGCTGTTTTCTTGAACAGTTACTTCCCACATTTCTTGGCTAAAACCACTGAAGAAACCAATACTCAAGTTATTCATATGAGTACGGATTGTGTATTCTCAGGCAAAAGAGGCTCCTATACAGAGAAGGATTTTCAGGATGGTGAGACTTTTTATGACAGGAGTAAGGCTTTGGGTGAATTGAATGATGAAAAAAATATCACTCTTCGTAACAGTATAGTTGGACCAGATATAAATCCAAATGGTATCGGTCTCCTCAATTGGTTTATGCAGCAAACTAGAGAAATCAATGGTTATACCAAGGCTATGTGGACTGGGCAGACTACCCTCCAGTTGGCCAAGACAATGGAAGTTGCTGCCCGTGAACGTGCTCATGGTTTAGTGAATACTGTACCAGAGCATTCTATCAGCAAGCACGACCTTTGTGGACTCTTCAATAAGTATTTCCGTAATAATGCCTTGACCATTCATCCGGTAGAAGGCGTAAATGCTGATAAATCATTGAAACGTACCAACTTTGAGTTTTCTTACCTGATCCCGGATTATGAGACCATGGTGAGAGAGTTGGCAGAGTGGGTGATGAAGCATAAAGAAATGTATCCTCATTATAACTTGTAAGTAATGGCAGAATTGGCAGGAAAGCAAGTACTCTTGTTCTCTCCTTATGGCTGTACCAAGCACTACGGTCAGGCCATTATGGCAGAGTTGCAGAAGAGAGGAGCACATGTTGATGAGTATGATGAGCGTCCTTCACAGAATGCTCTGATGAAGATTGTGATTCGTTTGTTCAAGAAGAAGGTCCCTCAGATATTTAATCACTACATTAAGAAGGTCATTAAGAAGAATGTCGATAAGGACTATGATTACATCTTAATATGTAGAGGTGAGGCGTTTACTCCTTATTCTATTGCTACTCTTCGAACTGCATATCCAAAGGCTAAGGTGATATTGTATTTATGGGATGTAATGCACAATTGCAAGATGAAGGATGTGCTGGATTCATGCGACAAGTGTATGTCTTTTGATCCTGTTGACGCGAGAGAGAATAATATTGGCTTCAGGCCGACTTTCTTTGTGGATGATTATCTGTCTGTTAAGGAAACAAATGATTTCATATATGATATGGAGTTTATCTGCACACTATATCATCCAAGGCAAAAGATGATTAAGGAGCTTAGAAGGCAGTTCGACCAGCAGGGTATCCGCTTTTATACCTATCTGTATGTGCCAGGCTTAATACGTTATATTCAGGAGTCTTTGTTCCATTTCCCATTTTATCCATTTAGGGAAATTTCACTTACGCCTATATCCATACCAGGTACGATTAATATCCTAAATATGACCAAGTGTATCTTGGATATTAATCCTCCATACCAGACAAGCCTTTCTACACGTGCCCATGAGGCAATGGCGGCACGTAGAAAGTACATTACTACCAATAAGCACATTATGGATTACGAATACTATAATCCTAACAATGTCTTGGTAGTAGATATTAATAATCCTATAATACCACAAGAATTCCTTGAAACTCCATTCGAGTCAGTTTCAGAGCATATTTTACATAAGTACTCGGTAAGAGGTTTAGTGGATGATTTGTTTGATAATATTTAATAATTGCCACAATGAAGTTGTTGATTACTGGAGTCCATGGATTCGTGGGATCTAATCTTGTAGAATATTTAAAGTCAGAGAATGAGATTTATGGTCTTGATATAGTTAGTCCTGAGAAGACTAGCGTTGTCAAGACTTTTTCTTGGGATGATCTTGATGCTGGTGTTCTTCCTGCGATGGATGCTATTATCCATCTTGCAGGTAAGGCGCATGACACTAAGAATAAGTCTGCTGCTGATGTTTATTTTAAAGTGAATACAGGCTTGACTCAAAAGATCTTTGATTATTTCTTGGCGTCGGGGGCGAAGAAGTTTGTGTTCTTCAGTACGGCTAAGGCGGCGGCTGACCGCGTTGAAGGGGTGTTGACTGAGGATGTTGTGCCGGCGCCGGTGGGGCCTTACGGGGAGAGTAAGATCAAGGCGGAGGAGTA
>SUWT01000084.1 GCA_015061335.1 Lentimicrobiaceae bacterium
ATGGTATAGAACCTTTTGCATTCTTGGTCTTCGGAGAATACGGATGGCGACAACCTAATCAGGTTTACTTAAGAGTAGCTGCCGGAGCCGACTTCAAAGAACTGAGAAAATATGTGAAAGATCTCCTCGATGTGTTTTCACCATACGTCGAAGTGGAAGAATTGAAATTCTTCGACGATGAGTTAGCTAAACTATATGAGTTGGAAAATAAACTCTCAACACTCGTGACGTTGTTTTCATTCCTTTCCATATTGATTTCAATCATAGGAGTCTTCGGTTTGGTGTTGTTCGAGACGCAGTACAAACGTCGTGAGATAGGAATACGTCGCATACATGGAGCGTCGGCGATGGGAATATTGAAGATGTTCAACAAGAAGTATCTTTACATCGTAGCGATATGTTCAGCTGTCGCGATACCGATAAGTTATTACATCATCGACAGATGGATGCAGCAGTTTGTCTATCGCACCGAGATGTCGGTCTGGGTTTATGTAGTTGCTGTTCTGATAATAATGATAATAACCGTTGCCACCGTCTCGCTACGCTCGTGGAAAGCAGCGAATGAAAACCCGAGCGATTCGATTAACAATTAACAATGTACAATTTACAATTAACATTTGTAGGGACGTGGTTTGCTGCGTCCCTTGTTATTTAAGTAATTACAGAAACATTGCCATATATAATGGGTAATAGATTATATCGTCCTGTTTTTCAACATTGAATTTACTGAGGACAGTTGCAATAGAGCCTTTTTGTTTGGATTATTATACCAATCATTTAATTTGTTTATAATCTTTCTCTTAAGCATAATATTACAACTTTTTTCCAATATATAATGGTAGAAATAACAACTTTTTTCCAATTGTTGTTAAAAAATGTACTAACTTTAAAAATAGACAAAGTCTGTTGCCCGTTGTCTGTTGACTTAAAAAAATCAGCATTTCGACATTTTTACAAGATAATAAATAAGGCCGAACAGAAGTCCTAAAAACAAGATGATGACAGGAAAGCTTGTTGTTGCTATTCCCATTGCCGAACATGCGAAAAGATAGGTGTAGTAGGCGAAGATTACATCATTCCAATATTAATGTCGGATTTTTTATTAGTGTATCGACTATTGTATGATAAACCTGACGGTCGCTGACTTCAGAAATTGTCGTTACTTTATTACCGGCATCTTTAGATGAAGCACCGCAATGGTATATTCTTTCGTTATCCGAGTTGTAGTCTAATATGATATATCTGTCGTGATAGATACCGCAAGTATGACGGAATGAGATATTGATATGAGGATATTGTTTGCAGAAATCATCATATTCTCTGAGATGCAAACCTCGTCTTATATTGTCAGTGAAAATTGTTACAGCGATATTATTTTCAATGTCTTTGAGCAAGACAAGTGTTTTTATTCCTATATAATTGTCAATTACAAAAATACTTCGTTTGGCGGTTTTGTAAATGTTGTTGTAAATTTACCCTTTTCCAATTCTAAGGTCAAATTTTTTGACCTTAGTTTGAGAGTGTTTTGGGAAGTACTTGATAGTATGTGATTTGACTCTAATTTTGAAGTCAAAATTTTTGACTTCAAAATTTCATGGTATTCTTCCTTGGTAAGTTGAAACCTGAAATCAGTATCAAATTTTCCGATGTTGTTTTTTACTTGTTGGTTGAATGCTTTTGTTGTGTAACCATATATTTCAGCGAGGTCTGCATCAAGCATAACCTTCACACCACGAACGACCCCACTGTCTAATTTTTTGACACCCACTGTCTAATTTTTTGACACTTTATTATTTTCTAAAAATGCTAAGTTGTTGATATATAATAATATCAACACTTTGGCACGAAAGTTAATAATCAATTAACAATTGTAGAGGCGCGTCAATGCTTCCTGCAAAAATAAATGAACATTGACACGTCTCAGGAATTAAGAATGAATTGAAAATTAAAATAAATAACTTGGTTTAAGGTTTAATGATTAAGGTTTAAGGGAATTAGGAATTAGAAGTTAGGAATTAGGAATGTGGACAAAGACTGTTGTCTGTTGACTGTTGTCCGTTGACCCAATAATAAACTTTAAAACTTAAAACTCTCAACTTTAAAACTACTTTAAACTTTAAACCTTAAACTCTAAACTAAAAAGCGTATGTTAAAAATCGAAAATTTAAAGAAGAGTTTCTTCACAGAGGAAATCGAGACCATCGCCTTGAATGGTGTGTCTTTTGAAGTTAAAGAAGGTGAATTTGTAGCTGTCATGGGTCCTTCGGGATGTGGCAAATCTACATTGTTGAACATCTTGGGATTGTTGGATAATCCTTCGAGCGGCACTTATAACCTGCTCGGTCAGGAGGTCGGCGACCTTAAGGAAAAAGACAGAACCATGTTCCGTAAGGGTAACATCGGCTTTGTGTTCCAGTCGTTTAACCTCATCGACGAACTTACCGTAGCCGAGAACGTGGAGCTTCCTCTCATATATATGGGCGTGAAGTCGGCGGAACGTAAGGAGCGTGTCTCCAAGATTTTAGACCGCATGAACATCTCGCATCGTTGCGACCATTTCCCACAGCAGCTCTCCGGAGGTCAGCAGCAGCGTGTAGCCATCGCAAGAGCTCTTGTCTCAAACCCTAAGCTCATCCTCGCCGACGAACCTACAGGTAACTTAGACTCCAAGAACGGCATGGAGGTGATGAACCTGCTGCAGGAACTCAACAGAGAAGGCACCACCATCATCATGGTTACGCACTCTCAACACGATGCCAACTTCGCCACAAGAAGAATCTGCCTCTTCGACGGTAAGATCGTGGAAGATGTTACGAATAGACTTTAGTTTAATTAGGAATGAGGAGTTAGGAATTAGGAATGAAGGTAGAGACGCGTCAATGCTTCCTGCAAAAAATAAATGAACATTGACACGTCTCAGGAATTAAGAATTATGGTAGGGACGTGGCATGCTGCGTCCAGATAAATTGAAAATTGAAATTTGAAAATGGATAATTAAATAAATTATTAATTTGGTTTAAGGGAATTAGGAATTAGAAGTTAGGAATTAGGAATGTGGACAAAGACTGTTGACTGTTGTCCGTTGACCCAATAATAAACTTTAAAACTTAAAACTCTCAACTTTAAAACTACTCTAAACCTTAAACTTTAAACTAAACAAACTATGAAAATCAACTATTCTTTACGATATTTATGGAGAAACAGAGGTAACTCCGTGACACGTTTGGTGTCGTTGGCATTGGGACTTATTGTGGCCTTGCTGATATGCTCGTATGTCGGCATCAACCTTTCATACGGTCGTTTCTTCCCTGATAGAGAGCGGGTGTATCAGGTGTTTATAAAGTCGTCAATGGCGGATTTCAGCAGTCAAGGTATGTTAGAGCCGATGGCGTTTACACTCGCTGAAGAGGTTCCTTCGATTGAGATGACAACGAACTTATTGAAAGAGTCGGTGCAGGTCAATATGGGAAATGATGCCATCAAGTCGCGTCGGCTGAAGGTAAGCTCTGACTTCTTCAAGGTCTTGGATTTCGGCGTGATAAGCGGTGATGTGGAACGTGTGCTTTCCAACGAAGGTCTCGCCAACAACGAAGTCATGATTTCGGAGCGATTGTCTGACAAAGTATTCGGAAAGAATGATCCGCTTGGTAAGATTATTACAATTAATGAAGAAGAACATGTAGTGGCAGGTGTCTTCAATACACCTCCCGTTACAAATCCTATCGTTGATTTCGATATAGTGAGTTGGTTGAAATTTGATCCTCAGACTCTCGACTGGAATGGAGGTGATAATTATCCTACTTATATCAAATTAAATAAAGGTGCCACTATTGATGAATTGGAAACTCAGTTTGAGTCTCTGATAGAACATCATGAGATGCTGCAATTCATGATGCAGATGTTACATGCTGAATTCTTCTTCGTTCCTATTGAAGATTCATATTATGTCGTTGATGATTCCACTCGCACGACGCAGGTGATATATGGTGTTTTAGCCGTACTCGCGCTTCTTGTCGGTACGCTTAACTATGTATTGCTCACCTTGTCGTCACTCGCATCACGTAGCCGTACCATAGCGATGTTGCGTTGTAGCGGTGCGTCGCGTGGCGACATCTTCCGTATGTTGCTTTCCGAGACTTTTATCATGATTGTAGCGTCAATTTTATTGGCGGCGTTTCTCCTCCTATGTCTAAGCAATCATATATATCAGTTGCTTGGCTATCATCTTAATGAACTTTTCGCATTGGAACGTATCTGGATTCCTGCATTGGTATGTATCGTCTCGTTCCTCTTGGCAGGTCTGATACCTGCGGTACTTTATTCACGTGTAAATCTTGAATATGCTTTCAAACGTGGCAGCGATAACCGTACTTGGTGGAAACGCATTTTGTTGTTCGTTCAGGTGGCTTGTACTACAGCCGTCGTATGTTTCTTGCTTGTCACGGCGCAACAATCCAAATATGTGTTGAAAGCTGATGTCGGATATAAATATGATAATGTCATCACGATGGAATATTCGGCTACACAATCGCAACATTCAGCATTGCGTGACGAAATCGGTAAACTACCATTCGTACAAAGTGTCGGACTTTCTGTACAATATCCAATAAACGGTTATATGGGTTCTCCTGTAATTGACGTGGAAAAAGAAGAAATAATGTTTTTATGCCGTTATGAATGTTTCGATGAAAACTATATAGAAACCATGCAGATGGAGATTATCCGAGGTCGTAACTTCAATGAGCAGGACGGAACTAAGAAAGCGATTGTTAATGAGAAATTCGTACATCAGCATGGCTGGGATTTGAATTCTGCTGTCGGTAAATATTTCTTCCAGAATGGGGGATGGGTTCAAGTCATAGGTGTTATAAAAGATTTCTCACAAGGTTTAGGTATAATATTGCCACTTGCGGTTTATCGTCCGGAACATTTCTTGAATCAGATGTCAGCTCAGGATGCAATGTTACAATACAACATTCGTCTTGATGAATTGTCATCAGAGAACATCAAGGCATTGGACAATGCAATCAAGAAACATTATCATTCTGATTCGGAATATACATTACTTTCTTACGCCGACAAGGTAAAGAGTCAGTTTACTTATCGCGATGATATGCGCAACAATGTGCTCGTCATTTCACTTGTGACCTTGTTGATTTCGCTTATTGGTTTGGTAGGTTATCTCGGTAATGAGATGTCGCGTCGTCGCAAGGAGATCGCCATCCGTAAGGTCAATGGCGCGACGAGTGTACAGGTGCTGCGTCTGTTAGGACTTAACCTTCTATGGGTGATAGTTCCTGCTATAATAACCGGCGTAGTCGGTGCAGTCTGGGGAGGACTGCGTTATATTGATATGTTGGAAACTATGTGCGAGCCATTGGCATCATGGACATTCATACTCGGAGCAGGCATCGTTCTGTTGATAATATACGTCATTCTTGTCGTCCGCACTTGGAAGACCGCCAACGCCAACCCGATAGAGATGATAAAGATAGAATGAATCTGAAGTTCTCCACGTATCGCAAAGTATCACGGGGATTTAGAAGAAGATAAAACTCCTGAAGTATATAGAGATGTCATACGTATTGCATCTCTATATACTTTCAATTTTAAGTTTTCAAATTAATTAATAATCATCATATCGGCTATTTGCAAGAAATAGTCATTAGACCATATTTCAAGTTCTTTAGGATTAACTACAAATGGAAGAACATCATTTTTAACAGCATTAATATCAGTAGTGGCGAGTTTTTCTTTAAGAATTTTAACAAAATCGTCTTCATTTAAATCCAATCCGTTGAATTCTTTCGTCCTGATTTTAAAATGATTAAAATCTAAAGGAATACGATTCCTGACATACCACTCAAAGTCATACCAATCTCGTCCTTTAACTCTATTTTTCCATTGACGAAAAACCAAAGCGTGCATTTTCCCTGCATATAAATCTGGCAAGGTAAAACATCGCGTTGTAAAAGAAAAAGGCAACATTAACAACTTCTGTTCTGTGTTAAACTCCAATGGAGGATTAGTATCGACTTCAATTTTAATCTTTAAAGATTTATCTGATTGAAAACTAATATCGTAAACATCAGTGCTATCTTTTAAGAAAGCTGATTCTACCTTTGAAAACCTTGTCTTGTTTTTCTTGGTAATTATAACATCTCTTCCCAATAGTTTCGCTTCTTCGATAATGGACTGAAAATAATTCTCAAGATTGAAATCCGAATCTTTTTTCAGAAGAGAGAAGTCCATGTCTTCAGAATATCTTTTCAAACCATGAAAAATTCTCAGGCATGTTCCTCCGTAGAAGGCGGCTTTCTCAAAGAATCCTCCTCGATATAAACCTCCCAAAATAATCTGCTGCATCACTTCATAATGAGCGTTTCTTCTTGCATCATCGTTGTCGAGATTATGACGATGAAGCATTGTTTCATAAATTCCGTTCATGTTTCATAAATTTTGTTAGTAAATCAATACTTTTTTGCTTGCGACTATATTCAGCACATTTCTCAATTATCTCAATATTCATATTATCTATAAAATCCATATCGAAACGGATGTCGTCTTCAAGGAATATTGATACATCTTTTAATGATCTGAAATTAAGGCTTTTGCCGAAGTTTATCAAATCACATAATGCTTTTTCTGGTGTAGCTATCATAAAATTGATACCGCAACTCTCTTCTATTCTAATCCCAATAGAAAAATATTCCATGCTACAATTCTGATAATGATAATATCCTATTGTGTTTTTGAAGTTACGAGAATGCTTTGTCGTTATTGATTTGACAAGATAGACCCTTTCCGGTATCAAACCATAATAACGCAATGCAGTCTCCTGACTTACATACGACGGTCCATATATGTGATTTGCAATGAGTTCACGAGAAAGTGCCTTCCCTGTCTCATCCTGACTTGCTACATAAAGACCTTTTTTCAGTCTTATAATACGCCCCGTTTTTTCAAGCATACGAGCCTTGTCGCTAATCTGCTTGTTTCTCGGAAAAATTGAAGACAAGACGCTCAAGTCAAAAGGAACATTCCCTATAAAATCAAAAGGTGACATTTATTTTGAAATATTTTTTGCAAATATAGTCATATTTTGTACAGAAAACCGATTTAATTTCGTTTTTTTATACGGAATGAGTCGGTATTGTAATTATTTTTGATTTGCGTAGATAAGCTATATGTGTCTAATTTTTTGACACCCACTGTCTAATTTTTTGACACTTTATTTTTACTTGAAATTTTAAATCGTTGATATTTAATGATATAAAATTTTGGCACAATAAATGAGAGTGTAAAGTGTAGTGTTGAGAGTTTAGAGTAGTTGAAAGTTTGATAGTTTATAGATTAAAGTTTATCAGAACTACAATCCAAGAGTATGTTGACTCAATAAATAAACTTAAAACTAAAAGACTCTCAACTTAAAAACTACTCTAAACTCTACACTCTAAACTTTAAACTCAAATCGGTATGTTCTGGAAAAACTTCATCACATTGTTAAGGCGTTATACAGCCTCCTCGCTGCTGAACATCATCGGGATGTCGGTGGCTTTCGCTTCGGTGTATCTGATGATGGTACAAGTT
>SUWT01000085.1 GCA_015061335.1 Lentimicrobiaceae bacterium
CTCGCTTTCTCGGTCATTTTTGCCTTCTTACGGAATTCGATGCCGGAAAGTGATACTGTAAATGGACGGAAGAAATAGTCAATCTTAACCCCAAGTACTTCTGCGAGTTTAATTAGTACAGTGCTGTCTGGAAGCATTTTGCCTGCCTCATATTTAGAAATAGCTTGCTTAGAGACAATGTCTGCCATCATCTCGACTAAGTTAGCCATTGAGAGACCTTTCATCTCTCTTGCACTTTTAAGTCGTTTGCCGAATATAATTTTCTTGTCCATTGTAGATGTTGTTTAATGTTTACAAAATTAAGAAAAAAATCTGATTTGTCAACTATTATGTTACAATAATTAAGCTAAAAAGTTTTTAACGTATGTCGGTATATATCGGTTGGAAAATTTAATTTTCATTGACCCCCTTGTGTAATTTTCATATGACCACTCTATGTAGAGCAGATTTGACCCGGTAAATGATGTACTTTTTGCTATTGAGAGAACCTTTGATAAAACGGATGTATTGTATAGACGTGGTGGTAATGAGTTGAGTGTTGATGGTCTCTTGGAGGTTTGTGGGTACTCAGTGAAAATTGCTCAGATAGTTGAACCGGATAATAAGATGTATGATATGTCTAGTGCGGCGGTAAGTGTATTCAAAGGATTGGAGTTGGTGCTGAATAATGAAGCAAAAGATAATAAGTGTGCAAAATTGCTTCATTTGGCTAATGATTTTATGGTTGGTGTTGTGAAGCCAAGCCTAGAAAGTAAAGAGACTAAGTCTGCCTTGTTAGGATTGAGTTTATTGGTAGATTTAGCGATTGATTTTTTTTGCAGCGTAGGTGGAAATGATTTTACAATGTTCAAGGTTCTTTATGATGCTATTATTGCCAACCGTTATGATTCGTGTCTGGATGATGTGAGGGAGAAGGTTTATACGAGGGATGTGTTTAGGAGGGGGGAGGTGTTGGGATTTGGGGAGGATTGAGATTTTTGCCGGGAAGAAAAATTTTTTGAAATATATTCTGGCTTTTTGAACTTTTTGCTTGTGGGGTTGTTTACATAGGTGAAATAGTTTTTAAGTTAGGTTAAGTCGGGCACACTCCGCTTCTCGGGATGAGGGGCGGGGTGTGTTTTTTGTGTTTGAAATTGTGGCAAAACTTGCATTTGTTGAATTAAGTTAGTAAATTTGCCACAGGGTAATAATGGTTTATATGAAGGTTATTATTGGTAAAAATATGTCCAAGCTGAGGGTTGCAAATAATTTGACTCAGCAGCAGGTTGCAGATTATTTGGGTATTACGAGGTCTGCATATTCTAATTATGAGGATGGTGTACGGGAAGCTCCTATGGAAGTCCTTTTGCGGTCTGCAGATTTATTTGGATGTGATGCACATTTGTTGCTTGAAAGAAATGAAGATGTCGTTGATAATATGTTGGTGTGTGCCTTCCGTGTAGATGAGCTGTCTGCAGATGATTTGCATGAGATATCGGATTTTAAAAGAATAGTAAAGAATTATATGAAGATCAAAAGGTTGTTCAGAGATGAGAAGAGCTAATGTGAGAGATGCAGAGGTATTGGCAGCAAAGTTTAGAGCTGAAAATGGTTTTAGCTGCAGTGAGCCGTTGGATACGAAGACTGTTTTGAGAAAGTGTAATATATTAACTGTTTATAGACCGCTTTCTGAGAAGGCTTATGGTATGTCTCTGAGGTCAAAATCAGGTGATAAGTTTATATTGATTAATAGTACCAGAACTATTGGACGTCAAAATTTTACAATTGCACACGAATTGTATCATCTTTTTTATGATGAAAATCCAAAGCCTCATGTCTGCGGTATGGAAGCTGATAGCCAGACAGAAAAGAAAGCAAACATGTTTGCTTCTGCTTTACTGATGCCTCAGGAGTCTATTCTTCAGCAGATTTCATCAAAAGAAAGTGTAGGGAATGCTTTAAGTATTGCTACAGTTTTGCGGTTGGAGCAACTGTATTGTGTGTCTAGGGAGTCTATGCTCTACAGGCTTAAGACAATTGGTATCATTGATGAGAAAAAATTGCAAGAGTTTTTAAAGATTCCTAAAATTGAAACAGCGAAAGAATATGGTTATGAAACATCGTTGTACTTGCCAGGAAATACAGGGCTGGTTATAGGAAATTTAGGAGCTATGGCTAGAGAATTATTTGAAAAGGGTAAAATATCAGAAGGTCATTATGTTGAATTGCTAAATATGATATCATGAGTAAGGTAAAAGTGGTGTTGGATGCGGATGTGATTATTCATTTTGCAAAGGGAGGGTATCTTAATTTATTGCCTACAATTCTGAAGGAATATGATCATATGGTTTTGGACATTGTGTATGATGAACTGAATCATGATACTAGGTCTCAACTTGATAATCAGATAAAATTTCTAAAAAATATCGAATTGGTGTCTTTTAAGGCATCTGATGATATGATGTATGAATATTTTAGGCTATTGGAAAATAAGGGCAAGGGGGAAAGTGCATGTTTGGCATATTGCCGATTTTCTAATAATGTTATTGGTAGCAGTAATTTAAAGGATACAGCTGATTATTGTAGTATGTATGGGATTGTTTATTTGACAACCATAGATTTTCTGTATTATGCCATTAGGAGAAGGTTGATTAATTCTGACGATGCAGAGCGATTTATAACAGATGTAAAACATAAAGGTAGTATTTTGCCTGATATTGATTTTTCTACATATATGCCCAATCATCTGTTGTAAGTGAACATCTGGATATTATGGCTTCTTGTGTTGAGCCGTTACACAAATATTGAATACTGCAAAAAATCTATGGTTTGTAAAGATTCTTTCCATTTGAAATTCCTAGTCGGTTTTATTTTTATTGTTTTGATATCATATCTATTCCATAACCATCCAAGTGAATGCGTTATAGGATTTTTGATTTATGTTTTTTCGCTGCTTGTACTTTATGTGGTGAAAAATAGTTTTAAGAATAATAGTGTTCATAATATTTATACAGTTTTATTGTACCCCATAAGTTGCTCTTATATGCCAATAGGCTTATTATTGATTGCAGCGGCATTTTCTTGTATTGTGTTTATAGCTCCTTTTGTGTTATCAGTTTATATTGTAAAATATCTTTCTATTTCTATAAAGACTGAAACTTTATTATTTCTATGTATTTCTCTTGGATCTATATTTTCTGTATCTGTGAACAAACAAATAATTAAGGTACTTTTTGGATTCGTTAAGTTAGTTTTTAATAGTAATTATAATCCAAGAAGATATAAATATTTTAATAAGCTAGTATGTAAATTGTATAAAAGTAATGTATTGACGTTATTAGTTTATACGCTTTATTTTATTTTTTTATTGATTGTATCATATTGTAAAATACAGGGGACTGGACCTTTTTTATCGGAGACTTATGATTCCGCTATTCTACAATCTTTCTTAGTCTTTATTGCATATAGTAATATTTGTACAAAATCATCTGGCGTAAACTTATGTCTAAAGCAATTTAATGATATATATAATATTTTATGAATAAGTCAACTGAAAAAGCATTGAATTTGATTGCAGATCGTCTTTGGAACGGCCATGCCAGTTTGTTTGTTGGAGCGGGGTTCAGTAAAAATGCAAAATTAAATTCAGGAGCAAAATTGCCTCCAGATTGGTCGCAACTAGGAGATATGTTTTTCGAGAGGATAAGAGGACGTAAGCCAAGGCATACTGATAGGGCATATATGAATGTCTTAAGGTTAGCAGAGGAAGTGGAATGTACATTAGGTAGGGATGAATTGACTAAAATTATTATTAATGCTATTTGTGATAAAGATCTGTATCCTTCTGACTTATTTTACAAGTTGCTTGATTTGCCTTGGCGGGATATATATACTACAAATTATGATACTTTACTTGAACGTACATCAGATTATTTAGATAAAAGTGGGAAACGTTCATATTCGTTAGTTTTAAATCAACAAGATTTGGGAAATGCAGACTCTCCTCTGTTGATGAAACTTCATGGTGATATCAATGATGCTTCTTCCATTGTTATTACGGAAGAGGACTATAGATTATATGCCAATGCTCATGAAGCTATGATGGCTCATATAAGGCATACAATTATGATGGAGACATTGGTATTGGTTGGAGTTTCTGGTAATGATCCTAACTTTATTCAGTGGTTAGGATGGGTAAAAGATGTTTTGAATGATAAACAAAGGAAATTGTACCTCCTAACTGTTGATAATGTACCTGATTCTTTAAGAAAAACATATGAGAAGAAGAATATTATTGTTGTTAGTTTGAAAAATTTGGCAGGCAAAGGAGCTTCTGCCTATGATAATATAACTTATGCAGTTAATTATATTTCTGGCGTTTTATCTAAACATGAGCAAGAGGGAAAACAATTTAAAAAAATTGCTTTAGAGTGGGGTAGAGGATTGTCATCCAGGGATGAAAGTATAATGGAGACATATAAGAGATGGAAAAATGATTTTGAGTCGTATCCTGGATGGCTAGTATTGCCAAGAGACAAGAGAGAGTATTGGAATAATATGGACAGGTTTCATTTGTCGATTGACAAGTTGAGGAAACTTAAAAAGTCAGATGATATATTATTTCTTAATCTATTTAACTGGAGGATTGAGAAGGCTTTACTCCCTATGCTAAATGATTGGGAGAATATATATTTGTCTGTCCTAAATAAGTATAATCCGAATAAATGCAGCAAGGATGTTAGAACTGCGTGGATTAATTTGAAAATTGCCTTGTTAAGGTTATACCGTCAAGAGTCCTGGGATGAGAAATGGCTATGTCTTAAAAATGAATTGTCAGATAAATATGAATTGTTTTCTGATGACCAGAAATGTAGATTTACTTATGAAAAGGCATTGATGTCAATTTATAGGTGTGATTTTGTTGGCCTAGAGAATATACTGAATGATTGGCCGGCTCAAAATAGTGATCCATATTGGGATGTCCGTAGGGGTGCTCTATGGGCTGAGTTTTTATCATTGGATATCGGTCGGAATATAACCAAAAAAGCTTTTGATATAATATCTGAAAGATTGGAGGAGTGTGATAATGAGAAGGATCGCTTCTTTTGGGCTCCACGAAAAGTTCATGCTCATTCAATATGGAATTGTATGTCCCAGGCTAATTTTTCATCAAATGTAAAGGAAACAGAGTATGCCCGTATTACTTGGAATGAATTAAGATCGTATGATGATATTTGGTATGAACGGCAATATTATGATGGACAGTTGAGAGACTATGATGAAGTGGTAAAGGTAAAGATAAGAAGGCCATCATTTATATTGGGAAGTACATCGGTTTCAACAAATTTAGATGGTAATTCGAAAGACTATAGGTTGGCGTATTCATATTTCCTGTATTACGAAGAATTGGGGTTTCCTATTCGTTTGCCTCACTTGAATACTATTGAGAAGTCAACACTGAAAAAAGCATTGTCGATTATGGCTATGGCATCTCCTGCAATGGCAGAAAGCTTTTTACTGAGAGCAGGAGATGCTAAATTAGTTGCATCAGTTTTTAACAGGCGTTTTCTACATAGGACAAAGGCAGAGAAAGTGGCAAAATTGTATGATTTGTATATTAATTTATTGTCTACAGTTCTTGATAATGATACAGGAGATAATCGCTTCCCGTGGGTGTTATCTCTAAGAAATATTTTGCCTGAAATATTGTCGAGACTTTCTTTGAAGTCTTGTTTTAAGTCAAGAGTTAGGACTTTTGACTTGATAAATATAATATATCGGGATAAAGAATGCATGAATTATGAGGGTGTAGATAGGTTGGTAGAGGTGTTGATGTTGTCTTTTTCTGAAGATCAGATAGAAAGATTGATTCCAAAGTTTTTGGAAATGTCTATTGCAAACTGTAGATTTGATGATTGCAGGTACGACCCTTTCTGTTATATGAAGTATACATATGGTAAATTGCCGAATATAGATCCACAATTTATAGAGAATTTATTTAACCAGATAGGAAATGATGAAAACATTGATAAACAAATTTATTGCCGGTTGAATTTTTTGAATAAATGTGGCGCTTTAAATGTATCCCAGCAAGAACTTCTGGGTAAGTTTATGTGGAATAATAGGGATTCATATGGTTTTCCTAAATCAACAGGATTCCGTAGATTTGCATTCCTGTCTTTTCCGCATCCGGAAGATGTTAATCCTGTTGATTTGTTCAATGATTATATCAGGCAATGTCCTTTCCCTAAAATTGGTAATAATTCATCTGTATCTTTATATGGAGGTGATGTGCCTATTTTGACTGATATAGTGGGAACTTCAAATTCAGATATTTTATTCAACTGGGATGACGGTTTATTGAATTATGTGTGTGAAGAAACTGTTTTGATGTGGGATACCGATAAGGGAAGATTATTAAAAAAGGATGATAATGCTTTTGGCTTTTCTGTAAAGGAAGAGGTATTAAAGCGCTTTGTCGCTGTAGAGAAGATTATAGCATTTGTGTTGGCGTCTAATATAAAGTATCTTACATCAGAAAATCAACGGAATCTATATAGGATTGTAAAGGAGTTTGAACAATATGGAGTGCCTTCGTTTAGGAGTTATGCGCTATTAAGTGAAGCTTTAGGGGGATATGTTGATTATGACTATGAAGTTGTAATGCGAATGGGGGCTTCTGATAATAGAGTTGTAGGTAATTGTATAAAAGCTATTATCCAGATATCTAAATATGGTAAGGATGTTTTAAAATGGGTAATTATGATAAGCGAGTATTTTAGATGTTATACAGAAATAGCTATGCCAATCATAATTGATGCGCTGGAGTTTTTTACGGAAAAAGAGATATATCTGTTAAATGAGAAAATACAAATGAATCTGATGATAGGTCTGCAACGTTTGTATTGTTGTACAGATATTCTTGAAACTGATGATGAACTAACTGCCAATAGCAAGATGAATCTAAGAATGTTGGTGGCACCAATAGTACGAAGGCTGGATAGTCTGGATTTGAAAGTGAATATGACTACAATACTTAATCCTTGGAAAGAGTATTATGAGAGTGAAGAAACATGTTTGGATATTAGGAATAGTTATTATGATTGTAAGTCTACTATAGTTTAGTGATTTGTATATTTACACAATTTTATGGATAGTGTTTTGGAATATGTTTTTCTTATTAACTGTCGGGATTAAAAATTTTTTGAAAAATATTCCAACTTTTTTGAACTTTTTACTTTTGGCGTTGTTTAGATAAGTGAAATAGTTTTTTAAGTTAGGTTAAGTCGGGCACACTCCGCTTCTCGGGATGAGGGGCGGGGT
>SUWT01000086.1 GCA_015061335.1 Lentimicrobiaceae bacterium
TTGGCTTTATCACGAAGCATGCGCTTCATTGCCCAGTCGAATCTGATGTATTTGTTTCGTTCCATATCTGATGATTTTTGTTTGTCTCTGCAAAGATAATAAATATCATCAGAAAAATCAAGAGGAAGAAGGTGTTTTTTACAAAAAAAATCTTATGTAATACAAGAAGATATAGATTATCCTGCAATAATTGTACATTGTTAATTGCCAGTTGTCAGTTGAAGATATTCTTTTAGGTTTTCTTCCGAGAACTTTGGATATTTCTGAAAATATTCATACCAGATTGGAAGCAGCTCCAAGTCGCTGCGCAAGACTTTATGCGTATTGAAAATGCTTCTGAACAGCCAATTCATAAAGCCGCTGTTCAACAAATCAGCGACCTGCTTATGCGAAAGCGGAAAGCCTTCTTTCAAAATAAAAAGATTGGCACTATTCAAAATATATCGCTGCTCGGTATCGCAATGACATATTATGTTATTGGAAATAAAACGATAAACTATTTTCTCTTCGGCTTTATAACAACTAATGTCAGCCACCTGACGACAGCCTTCCAAGTTCTTATCAATAAACAACGAGGGTTCCGCTATCTTATCCTTAAAAATATCCTTGCCTCTGAAAATCGGGACACTTCCTTCCCTATTTTCCTTACGACATATTTTGTTATTATTACCCGTAATTATTCCCAAAGCCCAATCGGCATTATTTTTCAAAGTGATATGCGGCAGAGAAAAAACATGACGAATAATCTCACTTTCTTTTTCTTCAATATGAAAGTTCAGGATATGTTTAGGAATATCGAAAAAACTTCTCTGCGAACGCAAATGTTTCTTAACATTATAAATCTCACAATAAACAAAATTATCCTTGTCTATGGACAAAGTCTGTTGTCTGTTGTCTGTTGTCTGTTGTCTTGCCACAAACGCCATCGCCTTAGTCATCAGTCCTTTGAACGGCTTGCCATAATCTATCAGTCGTTCGATATTGAGACTCAGCAACGACTTTCTCGCATCTTCAAAAGTCGTTATGTTAAAGAACGAGTCAGGCAAGAGAAATCCAATCTTACCATTTTCTTTTAACATTTGCAAAGAAGCGAAATAAAACAAAGATGAGGTATCGGAGCTATTACCAGAATTATATAATTCAGAATAATTATTCCTATCTTTCTTATTAAGTTTCTTTCCCCAAGGCGGATTGGTGAAGATATAGTCGAATCTGAGAATTTGAAAACCTGAAAACCTGAAAATCTGAGAATCTGAGAACTGACGGCTGATAGCTGATGGCTGACAGCTTAAAAAATCCGTACAGACAATATTCTCGCTTTCGTAACCGCATAAGTCTTTGATTCTTTTCTTAGTGATAAGTACCGCATTTTCATCAATATCGAAACCAAAAACATTTTCAGGAGAGAAGCCTTTCTTTATCGCTTCTATGATAAAATTACCTGAGCCACAACATGGATCCAAGAAAGTTTTATTCTCGACATCGACAATGTCGCGCATCATATCTTCAACAATATATTGCGGAGTGTAATATATTCCCTCTTTGTTTTTATAAGATTCTGAGAGTGATGATTCGTAACAGTCAGATAATTCTTCACCCGACAATTCAGAATTAACTTTAAGACATATATCTTCCGTAAGTTGATTATGATTATGAATATCTTTATATTGTTTATTAGCTCTTGAAGAAAGTTTATTTTTATTAAGATAATCTCTCTTAAAATCGTCGATACATTCTTGAGTCAAGGAATTGTTAACAGTTTTTAATATTCCTTCCTTAATCCAATTATGAATACTCACTACCGAGACATTCAGTTGTTCGGCGGCATATTTTATCGATATTTTATTCATAATTCAGTCTAAACCAGAAACATATAGCCGTACGTATTTACAAGAGATTTAGGCAAGTATTAATTCTCAGTTATCAATTTCAAAAGTAGGTCAGTAGCTTCTTCAATATTATAGAAGCGTTTCATATTCTCTCTTCTTTTCTCTATCTGATGTTGGTCAAAGGTTTTATTCATAAGTTCATTAGCTGCAAAACGTATAGAATTCATATCATTAACGACATAGCACAATCCGTTAACGTCGAGTTCCTCAACCATCTTTTCGTTAACAAGACAGAAGCGACCATTGAAAAGTGTATTTAACAATTTCAGTTTCAATCCCGTTGATTGCGCAGTCACCAAAATATTGATCTGGGCATTACGAATAAGATCGTACAATGTTTTATCATCAGGAGAATCAACCAATTCAATATTATCTTCATAATCAATTATTTGAGATAGATGTTGAGGAGGATTCATACCTGCTATCTTAAGATTTATGTCAGTATCTTTAAATGTCTCTACCAGATATTCAGCTGCCGCATAATTCTCAGACACCTCCAGATTGCCATGATATAAGACATAATCGCCCTTTCCTTCAATAATATTGACCTCCGTATATGCATTGTATGCCGTCAATTTATACACATTTTTGTATAATGACTTAAAATAGTTATAATCTTTTTGTGAGATCGCCAATATCGCACTGGCTTTATTAAGGATAGACTCAAAATTATGTAACTTTAAGACCTCCTGTTTCAGGTACATCTTCTTTTTGATATTTTTCTCCGATTTCGCAAGATTATCATAATATTCATGTTCAACATTATGAGCTCTCACTATAACATTTCTTTTCTGAATATCAGCATCAAGTAATATACCACAGCAATGTAATCCTTCCAATAAGATAGGATAATTATCTTTTTTAAGATTATCGAGCAATTCTTTAGAATCTCGGGAACAAACTATATAAGGAAGACTATTGAATAGTTTTGAAATATTAGTTGCTCTTTTATAATAATTTACTGAATAGCAGAAGTTTTCAAGATATTCTGAATGCTGTCTTCCATATTCAAAACAATGCAGATGAACCTTAACATTTCTTTCATGTAAAGATTTTATTCTAAAAAAGACATCGATAACGCCACCATAATTAGCGGGATATGGTATGTCGAACGAAACTATATGTAGGTGTTTTTCAGATATATTGCTCATATATTTTCATCAAAATATTCTCTTCATTTTCCCAACAAAGATCTTTAGCGGCAAAGGTAAGATTATTTTTCCAAGTAAGCAAAGTTTTTTCATCGGAAATAACATCTTTTATAGTCCGTGCTATTGTAAGGGGATCGTGATCATCAATAAAAGCGCCAATATTATAATTTCTTATAATTCTTTCTATCTCAGGAAGATGCGATGCTATTATTGGAACATCGGCTTGTATATAATCAAATAATTTATTTGGCAGGCTAAATTTATAATTTAGGTTAGTATCTCTGTCGAGTGTAAAACCCAATTCTGCCAACTGAGTAATTGCCATCATATCTTGATAAGGCATTCTTGGGAAAAAGCGTACTCTGTCTTCATAATGATTATCGGTCACTTCTTTTTTCAGTAATGGTAAGACATCGCCACCACCAATGATTAGAAGAACGCAATCATCGAGATATTGCATAGCAGAAACTAATTCTTCCGAGCCTCGATGAATATTAATACCCGAGCCCTGTAATATCAGGATATGCTTATCATTAGGCAAACCTAAAGCTTCACGTGTCGTTGGAGCTGGTTTCATCTTTCGCATTGGAATATTTCTAATCACGTGAACTTTAATACCATATTTATCACGGAAAAGATCTGCTATAGACTCATTTACCGTTATCATCTCCTTCATCTTTGGAAGCACAAACTCCTCTATCGTTCGCCATACCTTCTGTACCTTAGGTCTGTAGACAAGTTCCGGCACCTCAGTAAAATACTCATGACTATCATATATCAGATTTATCCTCTTCATACGCGATATGAAAAATGAAGGTAAAAGCGTATCTAAATCATTAGATAACAGACAATCAGCTTTATGAAACAGGAGATACAAAAATAATCTTATATTATATTCCGCATAAAACAAAGGTCCTTTCTCAAATATCAGCCTCATTCTATGTGTACGATAAGGTCTATCGTCCATCTTAGGACTGTTCTTTAACTTACGCCCTACCAATAAGACCTCAAAGCCTGCCTTCTGGAGTGTAAGACACGACTTATGAACTCTTTGATCAGTCACTAAGTCGTTGATTACCGATACAATAACATGTTTCAAAACAATAGTAATTTAAAGTCATAAAATTAGCTTTTTTATAAATCGAAATAGCAAAAAATATTCATTTTTAATATATAATTTGTATATGCCGCGACAAATAATATTTTTTTCAATAATTATGCAATGATTTTCTTATTTTTGAAAAAAAATCCGCACGATGAAAGATCATTCTATAAAAGACTTGAATACTATGGGTTTCAATATCATAGCTAAATCATTCCATGAAATTAATTCATTGGTTGATTTGTATGATTTGATAAATAATAATACATTTTCCGATTCAAAAATATTGTTCCTTGGTGGTGGAAGTAACATTCTATTTCAAGAAGAATATTATGATGGCATCATAATTCATTCTAATCTGAAGGGAATAACAATCTTTGACTATCAGGATAACTCATCAAACAACTCGTTGACTCAGTCGGATGTAATAGTTCGTTGTATGTCTGGAGAGATATGGAAAGATTTTGTAGATTTCACCATAGATAATAATCTTTACGGATTAGAAAACCTTGTTGATATTCCTGGATGTGTTGGGGCATCACCTGTACAGAACATTGGAGCATACGGTGTTGAGGTGAAAGACTGCATAGAAAACATATATGCCATTGACATTAACAATGGGAAGGAGATAATTTTCAAGAATAATGAATGTCATTTTGCTTATCGTGACAGTATTTTTAAAAGAGAAGAAAACAAGAAATATTTCATTTATGCCATTGATTTTAAGCTTAAGAGAAATTCTGAGTTAAAGATTGAATATGGTAATATAAAAGATTTTCTTCATCATAAAAACATAGAGAATCCCACTCTTTCCGATGTCGCGAATGCTATCAGAACTATTCGTGCGGAGAAACTTCCGGAAGTGGGAGTTGTTGGCAGTGTAGGTAGCTTCTTTCAAAATCCAATTATTGACACAGTGAATTTTCAATCCTTAAAAGAACAATATCCTGATATTCCATCATATCCCAATGATAAAGGTGTCAAGATACCTGCCGGCTGGCTCATCGACAAAGCCGGGTGGAAAGGATATAGGGAAAATCATGTAGGTGTATGGGACAAGCAGGCTCTTGTTTTGGTACATTATGGCGGAGGCAAACCCGAAGAGATCCTCAATCTTATGCATAAGATACAAGATAGTATAAAGGAAAAATTTGGCATCAGCATCAAGCCTGAAGTAAATATAGTATAAAAAAGGAGTGTCGATGTAATGACACTCCTTATTCTATAAGCAAACAGGAACTATATCAGTTTTTCACGACTTTCTGGAGTGTTGTACCATTGTTGCTTGTAATTCTTACAAAATATATTCCTGATTTGTAAACACTCATATTGAGTGTATATTTGCTGTCGGAAACTAATATTGTCTCTAATGTTTGTCCGTTAGGCATGAATACAGTAATCTCATTCATGTCTTGACATTCTATCATCACCTCTGCATTTGTAGGATTTGGATAGATATTTGCTTTTATAGCACTATTTTCATTGATATTATCAAAGACATTTACAGTATGTTCCACCTCATCACTTTCGCATCCGTTGCTGATACCGATGACGCTGTATGTAGTGACTTCAGTAGGTGAGACTGTGATAGAAGCTGTTGTCTGACCTGTTGACCATTCGTATGAGTCGGCACCACTAGCTGTCAATGTCAGGCTTTCTCCGAGATTAATTTCAGTTGCACCTTCAATCTCCACAACAGGTTGAGGATGAACCGTAAGTGTCAGATTAATGATACTATCGCAATCCTGTACTGTTTCCAGCACTAACTCTTCGTTTATAACACCGGCGGAAGCGTTATTGATATTAAATCCGTTTTCTTTATAGTCCTCACCTTCGCAAATCTCAGCTGTGATATTTGTTTCGTATGAAGGATGCACTGTGAGAGTCATGGTAATTATACTATCGCAACCATATATTGACTCGAGGACATTCTCTTGAACATGAACGCCTGCTGATGGATTGTTAAAGTGGAATGCTCCATAATTGAAATCTTCGCCTTCGCAGATATCTGCTGAAAGATCACGGGTATATGTTTGATGTACATTAAGAGTTAAGATATATATATTGCCATCCTCATCTATATATTCATCATGATAAGTACCTATAGCAGGTGTATCATAATCGAAGCCATATTCATGATAGCTTTCACCATCACAAATATCCACTACGAGATATGTAGGAGGTGCCACTCCGAGTTCACAAACATTAAGGACCGGACGTGTTGGAGTTCCTTGTGGTTTTTCTGTAATATAAGCAATGAATGAGATATTATCAAGATCTACTTCAACGCCATTAGGGTCGCCTATCATCTCTGGTATTTCGTAAGTGTAGTTTCTTGTTATAAGAGTACCAGCGGTTGTAGGACTAATTTCTTCACCCCATGAAGGTGTAATGACATCTCTCAAGACATGCATGTGACAATATTGACCGTTCACTATTTGTTCCGGATTTGAACTCATACCAGATTGAGAGCCCATGATGCTATCTTGTATCATTATAACTGTCAGGTAGTTTGTTGATTCTGAGCTATTAGCTGTATAATATACTTCTACAGTAATATCTGCTGTACGATTAGCGTAATCTATCTCAAAATCACCACCGATATTAACTTCTGATATTTGTTGTAATTGTATTGATGAGAAACTAGGCCATTGGTTTCTACCCACTGCTGAAGGTGTTGAACGGTTCACTACACCCGAAGGATAACTTGTAACACCAAAACCATTGTGGATTGTCACGCTAACATCTGTGATAAGGTTAGGATATGAAGTTGGAGCGAAACCACCAGCATGAATATTTACAGCCCATACTCTTCCTGGATTATCATGAACTATCTGATTGGCAATACGATGACCATCAGGACAATAGCCACAGTTTCTTCCTGTAAATTCTTCTATGAGAACACTTCTATTAGAAGGTGTCGTTGAAACATACTCTTGAGCATTCAATGATAACATCATGAATGACACTACAAGCAAAAATAAAGTTTTTTTCATTGATTATAATTTAATGGATTATGTTTGCAAAAATAACAATAAATGCAATATAAATAATGAGGCTGTCTAACAAGTTTAGACGGTCTCTTTTTATGTATCGAGACAAAATTGATATAAGAGTACGTTTTGCGAATCAACACCTTATTCTGTATAT